>PLSK01000154.1 GCA_003165155.1 Mycobacterium sp.
CCCCGGGGCACCACGGGCACCCGGTTGGCGGCGGCCCAGCGCAGGACGGTCTGCACGTGTTCGGTCCGTAATGGCCGCACCACGGCCAGCGGCTTGCCGGCCGACGGGTCGAAAGCGCGGTCCTGCCGGTAACCCTCGGTCACGGCGGGGTCGGTGACCACCATGCCGTCCGGCAGGTCGGCGACGAGGCCCGCCAATACGTCCACGCCCAGATCCTACGACTCTGGTTCCTCAGCAAAATCGGGCGCGCGATCCAGTTCACGCAGGGACGGCAGCCCGCAGGCGATGAGGCCGATCAGCACGATGGGTACGGCCAGCGCCAGGAACGTCACCTTGAGCCCGGCGGCATCGGCCAGCGGACCGGCCACCATCAGACCCAACGGACCCGCGGCGAAGGTCAGCCCTGCCATCACCCCGACCACTCGGCCGCGCAGATGATCCGGCGCCCGGGTCTGCATCACGTAGTTGTAGATCGGCGCGATCGGCCCGTACACCAAGCCGGTCACCGCGCACAGCGCCAGGATCACCGGCAGCGGCGGCAGGAACGCTATCCCGGCCGTCGCCGCGCCGAAGGTGAGGGTCGCGACCAGCAGGGTGGTGCGCCGCGAGATGTGTTTGGACAACACGGCATAGCCGAGTGCACCGGCGACGCCACCGACCCCGAGCGCCATCAACGTCCACCCCAGCTGTGCGGGTTGGTGCCGGTCGGTGAAGTACTTCGGAAACAGCACGCTTTCCATCGGCATGTACAGGGCGGTGACGATCAGGTCGATCAGCCCGAGCGTGCGCAGCACCCGCAGGTTCCAGACGAACCGCATGCCTTCGGCAATGCCGGACACCAGCCCGTCGGGTCGCGTCGCGTGGTGCGGCTTGCCCGCGCCCTCCAGCCGCAGCGCCGCTATCGCGAGAAAGGACAACCCAAACAAACCCGCCGTGATCCACATCGTGTCGATGCCGCCGACGGTGGCGATCATCAACCCCCCGATGCCCGGGCCCACGATGTAGGCCAGGTTCAGAATCGCCTCGTAGGCGCCGTTGGTGCGGTCCAGCGACCAGCCAGCCCGGGCGGCGGCCTCGGGCAGCATCGCCTGGCGCGCCGTTGCCCCGGCCGGGTCGAAGCCGGCCGCCAAGAACGCCAGCACGGCCAGGACGACGATGTTGATCGCGTCCGCGCCGAACGCCAACCCGACAAGGGGCACGGAGGCCACCCCCGCGCAGGACAGCGAATCGGCGACCAGGGACACCCGGCGGCGGCCGAAGAAGTCGACCGCGGTGCCGGCGACCAGCGTCGACACCACCAACGGCACCGCCATGGCGGCGGCCACGATCGACGCGTCCTTCGCGCTGTCGTCGTACTGCAACGCCAGCCACGGGAAAGCGACGATGGAGATGCCGGTACCCGCCGTCGCCGTCAGCGTGGCGAACAGGATCAGGAACGCCGGGCCGCGGCTGTTGTGCTTCATGGGGTACCGCGGCTGAATTTAGCGCCAAAGCGGTATGCGACGCGACCGCATTTCTCACGCGGCGACAGCTGAATGCAGGATGTTCATGTGCTCGTTCATCCGAATAGCGGCCAGGCGTTCGGTTCTCCGGTCGGGCCCGGCACCGGCTGGCCGGGCGATCCGGCCACGCCGCATACCCCGGTGGCGGCCGATGCCGCCCAGGTCCTGGCACAGGCAAACCGAGCGGGTTCGATACCGGAGCTCGACGCCGCGATCAGCGTGTGTCGCGCCTGCCCCCGGCTGGTCAGCTGGCGCGAGGACGTCGCCGTCGCCAAACGCCGAGCCTTCGCCGACCAACCGTACTGGGGGCGCCCCGTTCCGGGCTGGGGATCCGAGCGCCCGCGGTTGTTGATCGTCGGGTTGGCTCCAGCGGCGCACGGCGCCAATAGGACCGGACGGATGTTCACCGGCGACAGGTCAGGAGACCAGTTGTACGCGGCGCTGTACCGTGCAGGCCTGGTGAACCAACCGCTCAGCGTCGATGCCGCGGACGGGTTGCAGGCCAACCAGATTCGAGTCTCCGCGCCGGTCCGGTGCGCGCCGCCGGCCAACGCGCCGACGCCAGCCGAACGGGACACCTGCTGGCCCTGGCTGGAGGCCGAATGGCAGCTGGTGTCCGAGCACGTCCGGGTGATCGTCGCCCTCGGCGGATTCGCTTGGCAGATCGCGCTGCGGCTGCCGGGCGCGTCCGGGATGCGCAAGCCGAAGTTCGGCCACGGCGCCGTCGCGGAGCTGCCCTCAGGGGTGCGTCTACTCGGCTGCTACCACCCGAGCCAGCAGAACATGTTCACCGGCAGGTTGACTCCGGCGATGCTTGACGACGTCTTCACCGAAGCCAAGGAGCTGGCGGGCATCGGGTGAGGGCGCCCGGCGGGAACGTTCGCGCGGCAGAAAGCGTTGTCGCCACCGTGCACCTTTCCGTCCTTGATCTCGTCCCGGTGCGTACCGACCAGTCGACTGGAGATGCGCTGGCGGCCACCGTGCAGCTGGCGCAGACCGCCGACCGGCTGGGCTTCACTCGCTACTGGGTCGCCGAACACCACAACATGCCGTCCGTGGGCGCCACCAGCCCGCCGGTCATCATCGCCTACCTGGCCGCGCAAACTTCGCAGCTGAGACTCGGGTCGGGTGGCGTGATGCTGCCCAACCACGCGCCGCTGGCAGTGGCCGAGCAGTTCGCGCTGCTGGAAGCCGCCGCGCCGGGCCGGATTGACTTGGGCATCGGCCGGGCGCCCGGCTCGGACCCGGTGACGTCGTATGCCCTGCGCGGCACCCGTGACGACCGCGACATCGAGAACTTCCCGGAGTACCTCGACGACGTGGCCGCACTGATGAGCGCGCGCGGCGTGCGGGTGCCGCTGCGCTCCGGTGACTACACGCTCAAAGCCACCCCGGCCGCGGCCAGCGAACCCCGGCTGTGGCTGCTCGGCTCGTCGATGTACTCGGCGCGGTTGGCCGCCGCCAAGGGTCTGCCCTACGTGTTCGCCCACCACTTCTCCGGCCAGGGGACCGAGGAGGCGCTCGAGCTGTACCGTTCTCGGTTCAAGCCCAGCGACCTGGCTGCCGAGCCCGTTACGTTTCTGACAGTAAATGCGGCGGTGGCCGAAACACGCGAAGAGGCAATGGAATTGATATTGCCCAACCTGCAGATGATGGCGCGGCTACGAACCGGGCAGCCGCTCGGTCCGCTGCAGTTTGTCGAAGATGCTCGGGTCGCCGAGATGACCGGTCCGCAGCAACACATCGTGGACAGCGGCCTCGAGCGGGCCATCGTGGGCTCGCCCGCGGAGGCCGCCGAACAGGTGCGGGCACTTGCCAAGCGATTCGACGTCGACGAGGTGATGGTGCACCCGGTGGCGTCGGCGCATCGCGGCACCGATCCCGCCACCGCGCCAGCCCGGGTCGCGACGCTGGAGCTACTGGCGAAGGAGCTCTTTTAAGGAGTCAACACCACGACCGGGATGGGCCGCGACGTCTTCTCCTGGTAGGCGGCATACCGGTTGCTGTTGTTCTTGTTGACGATCTGCCAAAGCCGCGAGTAGTCGGGATCGCCAGGGAGCACCGCACGGGCTGTTACGCCGAAACGCCTTGGCCCGACATTGATTTCCACGTTCGGGTTCTTCCGCAGGTTGTGATACCAGCCGGGTGCGCGCGGGTCGCCGCCCTTAGAAGCGACGATCAGATAGTCATCGCCGTCGCGAGCATAGGTTAGCGCCGCGGTTCGGGTGTTACCGGTCTTGGCGCCGACGGTATGCAGCAGCAGGCTGGGTATCCCCAGCATGCGGTGCCCAATCCAACCGTTCGTCTTCCGATAAACGGCGTCATGTGCCCGCAGCACGTTCGGCAGTAAACCCTGTTCAACCCAGGGCGGGAGTGGCATACGCCCAGTATCACTTACTCGTGTCGATCTGTGCCAGCGCGTCCTGCAGCATCCGCCCGGTGGCTTCCCGGTCGGGGTCCCGGCGCAACAGCATGCCCCTGGCCACCGAGAGCTTGTCGCCGTTGCGGCGCGGCAGCACGTGCAAGTGCATGTGGAACACCGACTGGAAGGCGGCGCGGCCGTCGTTGATCCCGATGTTCGTCGCGTCGGCCAATTCCGTCGCGCGGGCCGCCCGCGCGATCCGCTGGCCGATGGTGACCATCGTGGCCAATGTTTCCGGCGGGGTGTCGGTCAGATCCACGGTGTGCCGTTTCGGAATCACCAGCGTGTGGCCACGGGTGAACGGACGGATGTCGAGGATCGCCAGGTAATCGGCGTCTTCGTAGATCCGAATGGCCGGGGCATCCCCGGCGACAATCGCACAGAACACGCAGGACATGACGTCACGGTACTTGGCCGCGCGGTCAGGGCGATACGCTGCGGCGGTGGACGCTCGCGATCTTGCCTTCGCCGGCGCGGCCGCACAGGCGAGGATGTTGGCCGACGGTGAAGTGACGGCGCCAGAGCTGCTCGAGACCTACCTGGAACGGATTGCGCGCCTGGATAGCGAGCTGCGCTGCTACCGCGTGGTGTTGTCCGAGCGGGCGCGTCACGAGGCCGCCGCGGCGCAAGACCGCCTGGACGCCGGCGAGCGGCTACCGCTGCTGGGCGTGCCGATCGCGATCAAAGACGACGTCGACGTCGCCGACGAGGTGACGGCGTGCGGGAGCGCCGGCCACCGGCCCGCGGTGACCTCCGACGCAGAGGCGGTGCGCCGGCTACGCACCGCGGGTGCGGTCATCATGGGCAAAACCAATGTGCCCGAGCTGATGATGTTTCCCTACACCGAGTCGCTGACGTTCGGAGCGACCCGCAACCCGTGGAACCCCAACCGCACTCCAGGCGGCAGCAGCGGCGGCAGTGCCGCCGCGGTGGCCGCGGGTTTGGCTCCGCTGGCTTTGGGCTCCGACGGTGGCGGCTCGATTCGTATCCCGTCCAGCTGGTGCGGGTTGTTCGGCCTGAAACCGCAACGCGACCGGGTTTCACTGGACCCGCATGAGGGCGCGTGGCACGGGCTGAGCGTCAACGGCCCGATCGCGCGATCGGTCATGGACGCGGCGTTGTTCCTCGATGCGACGACGACGGTGCCCGGCCCCGAAGGCGAGTTCGTGGCGGCGGCGACACGCGCTCCCGGCAAACTGCGAATTGCCTTGAGCACGAAAGTTCCACTGCCGATGCCCGTTCGAGTGGGGAAAGAGGAGCTGACGGCGGTCGATCAGGCCGGTGCGTTGCTTCGCGACCTGGGCCACGAGGTCGTCCTGCGAGACCCGGAATATCCGCCAGTGGCGTTCGGCAACTACCTGGCCCGCTATCTGCGCGGCATCTGCGATGACGCGGATGCGCAGGCTCACCCGGAACGCCTCGAAACACGCACCCGCAACCTGGCGCGCCTGGGTTCATTCTTCTCCGACCGACGGATGGATTCCATTCGCGCTGCGGAGCCGGCGCTGAGCGATCGGATCCAGTCGATCTTCGACGACGTCGACGTCGTCGTCACGCCGGGCAACGCGGAGGGTCCATCCCGCATCGGTGCCTACCAACACCGCGGCGGGATATCAACGCTGCTGTCGGTAGGACAGCGGGTTCCGTACTTCCCGATCTGGAATCTGACCGGGCAGCCCGCCGCGGCCGTGCCATGGGACTTCGAC
>PLSK01000156.1 GCA_003165155.1 Mycobacterium sp.
CGCGGTGCCGAATTCCCGTGGTGGCAGCGGTAAATGGCCCGGCTGTGGGGCTCGGCTGCAGCCTGGTCGCGCTGAGCGACATCGTCTACATCGCTGAGGGCGCCTATCTTGCGGACCCACACGTGCAGGTGGGGCTGGTGGCCGCCGATGGCGGGCCGCTGACCTGGCCGCTGCATATCAGTCTGCTGCTGGCTAAGGAGTTTGCGTTGACGGGCACCCGCATTCGCGCGGAGCGGGCGGTCGAACTCGGGTTGGCCAACCACATGGTTGCCGATCCGGTTGGCGAAGCCATCGCCTGCGCGAAAAAGATCATGGAGCTCCCGCAACAGGCGGTGGAGAGCACCAAGCGGGTGCTCAACATTCACTTGGAACGCGCCGTCCTCGCCAGCCTGGACTATGCCCTCTCGGCCGAGAGCCAGTCGTTCCTGACCGAGGACTTCCGGGCCAACGTCGCCAAGTTCAACGCGAGCAAGAACTAGCACCCGCGTCTGCTCGCGCCTTCTAGGTGTCGTGCTGCCGCAGGAAGTCTCGCATCACTCGGTCGAACCGCTGTGGCTCCTCGATGAACGGCAGATGAGCGGTCGACTCGAACAGCTCAAACCGCGAGCCCGCAATCCGACGGTGCATTTCTCGCATGTCGTCCGGTGAACATTCGTCGAATCTGCCCGCGAGGAGCAAGGTCGGTACTGCGATCTCGCCCAACCGCTCGAACACATCCCAGTCGCGGATAGTCCCGACGATGCGAAAGTCACTTGGCCCAAACATTGTTTCGAAGATCTCTGTCCCCATGTTGCGGAACGCGTCCTCGAGTTCTTTGGGCCACGGGCGAATACGGCAGAGATAGGTCTCGTTCCAGGTTCTGATCGCAGCCTGATATTCGGCGGAATTGGTCGTTTCCGCTGCTTCGTGGCGGTCAACCGCGGCTTGTGTTGCGGCGTCCAACTCGGCCTTCATACGGACCACGTTAACGGCAAACCTTGGTATGGACGGGGTGCTATTCGAGATGGTCAGGCTGACGGCGCCCGACAGCGCGTCAAGTGCGTACTGTTGCAACATCATCCCGCCCCACGAGTTACCGAAGATATGGAAGCGATCAAGGCCCAGCCCGTGCACGACTGCGTCCATTTCAGCCACCGAGCGTTCCATTGTCCAAAGCGCGGTATTGTGCGGGCGTTCGGAATTGCCACAACCCAGCTGGTCCCAGAAGATGACCTCACGCTCGTCCGCCAGACGTGCGAGCGAACTAATGTAGTTGTGCGGTAAGCCGGGCCCGCCATGAACCGCGAGCAGCGGAAGACCCGCCCCGGCGCCGACTCGCTTGAACCAGACATTTCCCCCGGGGACCGCGATTGTTCCCTCTAGCTGAGCCATACCAGCTCTGCCTCCTCGCTGCGCCGTTTCTACTGCAGGTCAACGGACTTTCCGGTGGCGGCTGCGTGGCCCGCACGGTAACCGAAGACCATTGCCGGACCAATCGTTCCGCCAGCCCCACCGTAGGCCCGGCCGGTCGCGCCCGCCATCGCGTTGCCCGCTGCGAACAGGCCCGGAATCGGCTCACCGCTGACATGGAGCACGCGACCGTCATCGTCGGTGCGCGGGCCACCCTTGGTGCCCATCGCGCCGACGCATACCGGCACCGCGTAGTAAGGGGGGCTGTCGATCGGGCCGAGCGTCTTGCCGGCGATCGTGGTCGCCGTGTCGTCGCCCCAGTAGCCGTCGTATGCGCTGGACCCGCGGCCGAAGTCGGGGTCGGAGCCGCCGGCGACGTGGCGGTTCCATTCCTGGATGGTGCGGGTCAGGCCGCTGGCATCGATGCCCGTCTTGGCGCCCAATTCGGCGAGGTCCGCCGACTCGCAGAACCAATCCGGAACCGGCTGTCCAGGGGCGATACCGAGAAATCCGTAGCGCTGCAGGTGGACTGAATCGAAGACCATCCACCCGCGATCGTTGACATACCCGCCTCGGGGATCGAGGTAGTGGAAAGCCCCCGCCATCGAGTTGTAATCGCACGCCTCGTTGACGAACCGCCGCCCGGCCTGGTTGACGATGATGCTTCTCGGCCGGGTTCGCTCAAGCCGCACGCTGCGGCAGCGCTGCTTGCCCTCGATGGTGTCCCCCGGGATTCGCACGATCGGCACCCACCACGCTTCGCCCATGTTCGCCAGGTCTGCGCCGTGCGCCATCGCCATGCGCAGCCCGTCGCCGGTGTTGTTCGGTGGGGAGACCGCACCGTGCAGCGGGCCGCGCAAGAATGCCTGCGCCAAACCCGGATCCCATTCGAAGCCGCCGACACCCAGCACGACTCCGCGGCGCGCGCGCACATTGATGCTGCCCTCCGGCAGCGCAATCCGCACTCCGGTGATTTCACCGGCGTCAGCGATGAGTTCCTCGGCCCGAGCATTAACGCGCGGCGTCACCCCGGCGTCGAACAATCCCTTGAGGAGGCCCGCTACCAGTGCGGTGCCGGCCACGCACAGGTCGCTGTCCGCATCGATATCAGCGTGCAAGCGCGCTCTGGTTTCGGCATCGAAGCCGACATTGGACCAATCCGCGGGGAACGACGTGATCCGGTTACCCCATTCGCCGATCTGGTTGACGTCGAAGGGAACCGGACTCAGCGACCGGCCTCCGGCTGGCTGTCCTCCCGGCAGTTCCGGCCGGTAGTCCGGGAAACCGTCCGCGATCTCGAATCGAAGACCGCTGTGCGCCTCGACGAAATCGACCATTGCCGGCCCTGTTCGGACGAAGGTTTCCACCAATGCGTCATCCATTGAACCAAGTGACTGAGCGCGCAGGTATCGCAACGCGTCCGTGACCGTCAATTCCCCGTTGGGGGAACGGTGATGGGCCGGGATCCACGCGATGCCGCCCGACACCGCGGTGGTCCCGCCGACGGTCGGGGCCTTCTCGAACACCGCCACCGAGGCGCCAGCGGCCGCCGCGGTCAATGCGGCCGTCAGCCCGGCGGCGCCGGTGCCGAGCACGACGACATCTACTTCCTGATCCCAAGACATATCCTGGCGTCCTTTCAGCTCAACAGCGCCGACAACTGCGTCGCGGCCTTGACGACCGCTTCTTTTCCACGCATCACCACGTCCTCTCGATGCGAGATGAGGTTGATGCAAGTCGGTGGCGATGGTGCTGGCCGGCGCACGGGCACGGCCAGTCCGTAGGTGTTCGGCTCGATCTCACCGAAAGTAGTCACCCACCCCCGCTCGCGCGCCCGCGCGACCAGATCGCGTTCTCCCGGGCGCGCCGGGAGGCAGGCGAGCAGCGCGATACCGGCGGCACCGCGTTCCAGTGGATACCGGCTGCCTTCGTGGAACGAAAGTTGGTAGGCGACGTGACTCGGCACAATCACCGCGACCGCCACTTGCTGGTCGCCCTCCGCGATGAGCAGTGACACGGTGGTGCCGAGANNCCGAGATCGTCGGCCAGCGCGCGCAGTGTCGGCAGACTCAATTGCCGTATGTTGCGGTCGAACGAGGCGCCGAGGACCGCGAGGCCGGCCGCCGGCCGGTAACGCCCGTCTTCTCCCTTGCAGATCAGCCGGAACTGGGCCANNGTCGGGGAAGCCGCCACCAATTGCAGCGCACTGAGTCCCCTGGCCAGCGTTTGCGAACCGGTCACGGCCTTGACAGACCCCGACGGGAGCGAGAAGCTTTACTTATAACGCACATTAGCGTGCGATATTAGCACGCAGATAGCCCAAAAGCGAGCACGCAATTTCTAATTTTCATCGGCTGTGCGCGCCGAGAGAAGGATCAGAGAGGGGCCGAGCGGACGAGTGGCGGAGTTCGAAAGCGTATGGAGCGATCTCCAAGGCGTCGCGTTTGAGCAGGGATACCTGGATGCGGCGGGCGTCCGGACCCGCTATCTGCGGGCCGGCGATCCTGGCAAACCAGTGCTGATGCTGTTGCATGGTTCCGGTGGCCACGCCGAGGCATACGTCCGCAATCTGGCGGCACACGCGGAGCATTTCTCGACCTGGTCGATCGACATGCTGGGCCACGGCTACACCGACAAGCCGGGTCATCCGCTGGAGGTCAGCCACTACGTCGATCACCTGCTGGCTGTGCTGCGCACGATCGGGGCCGATCGGTGCTACCTGAGCGGGGAGTCGCTGGGCGGCTGGGTGGCCGCGCGCACTGCTGTCGATCATCCGGACGTGGTGCAACGTCTTGTCCTCAATACGGCCGGTGGCTCCCAGGCCGACCCCGTGGTGATGCAGCGGATCATCACGCTGTCCATGGCGGCCGCCGAGGACCCGACGTGGGAGACGGTGCAGGCCCGCATCAAGTGGTTGATGGCCGACAAATCAAAGGACTACGACGACTTGGTCGCCAGCCGCCAACGGATCTATCGCCAGGCTGGATTCGTCGCAGCCATGAGCGACATCATGGCGTTACAGGATCCCGAGATCCGGGCACGCAACATCCTTGGCCCAGCCGAATACGGTTCGATCACTGCGCCCACGCTGGTGCTCTGGACCAGTGACGACCCGACTGCCGATGTGACCGAGGGCCGGCGGATGGCGTCGATGATCCCGGGTGCACGATTCGAAGTGATGCCGGGTTGTGGTCACTGGCCGCAGTACGAGGACGCCAAGACATTTAACCGCCTGCATCTCGATTTCCTGCTGGGCCGCTGATGGGTGCAGGGGCGCGCAAGAAGGATGCCTTCGACGGCTGCGCAGTCTTTGATGTGCTAGTCGTCGGCGCGGGACCGGTCGGGTTGACTTTGGCGAATATCCTTGGCCAACAGGGGATCCGCACGCTGGTGGCCGAGGAGCGCGCATCGCTGATCGACTACCCGCGCGGGGTGGGACTGGACGACGAGTCGTTGCGCACTTTCCAGTCGATCGGTCTGGTCGACCGCGTCCTGCCGCACACTGTGCCCAATCAGATTCTGCGGTTCTTCGACGCCCGACGCCGGATTCTCGCCGAAATGGCACCACCTGACGCGCGTTTCGGCTGGCCCAGGCGCAACGGCTTCGTCCAGCCGTTGGTGGACGCCGAACTGCTACGCGGTTTGGACAGATTCGAATGCGTCGAGGTGCGCTGGGACTGCCCGATGAACTCGTGCACGCAGGAGGTTGACTCGGTGACGGTCGAGCTTGGCCGGGACGGCGAAACCGTGAAGGCGCGAGCGCGTTACGTCGTCGGCTGCGACGGTGGCCGCAGCGCGACCCGGGGGATGATGGGCGTGTCATTCGACGGTACGACGTCGTCGACGCGGTGGCTGGTCGTCGATGTCGCCAACGATCCGCTGGGGCATCCCAACAGCGAGGTTGGCGCCGACCCCGAACGCCCGTACGCTTCGATCTCGATCGCACACGGCATTCGCCGGTTCGAGTTCATGATTCACGCCGACGAATCCGACGAACAGGCGGAGGATCCCGAGTTCTTGACGCAGATGCTGGCTCGGATGGTGCCGCACCCCGACCGGGTTGACGTGATCCGGCGCCGGATCTACACGCATCACTCGCGGATCGCCGGCGCGTTCCGCAGCGGCAGGCTGCTGCTTGCCGGGGACGCCGCGCACCTGATGCCGGTCTGGCAGGGGCAGGGCTACAACAGCGGCATCCGGGATGCGGCCAATCTGGGCTGGAAACTCGCCGCGGTCGTCAGTGGCCGGGCCGGCGACGGGTTGCTGGACACCTACGACGCGGAGCGGCGCAAGCATGCCCGGGCGATGATCGACCTGTCCACCATGGTGGGCCGGGTCATCTCGCCCACCAACCGCCGCGTCGCCACCGCGCGAGACCTACTGGTGCGATCGGCGTCAATTGTTCCGTCGCTCAAGCGGTATGTGCTGGAAATGCGGTTTAAGCCGATGCCGCGCTACGAGCACGGGGCCGTCGTGCACTCGGACCCGCGTCGCGCAGAATCGCCCGTCGGCACCCTGTTCATTCAGCCCTGCGTCGACACCCGCAAGCAGCAGAACGTGCTGTTGGACGACGTTTTGGGTTGTTGGTTCGCCGTGCTGTGCTGGAACAACAACCCGCGCAAGATCCTCGGCGATGAGGCGTTCGCGAGCTGGAAAGCACTGGGCGCGCGCTTTATCGCGCTGCGGCCATCGACTCAGCTGCACTGGAATGACGCTGCGACTCCTGAAGATCCCGAGGTGCTGATCGTCGGCGATCGCACCGGTGGTCTCAAAGCCTGGTTCGATACCCACCAGGAATCGGTGTTGTTCCTGCGCCCTGACCGGTGCATCGCGGGGGCCTGCATTGCCCAGCTCGCGCCTGACCTGAGCACCTCGCTACTCGAGGCCCTCGCGCTCACCCCGGGAGGGGGTGATTTCCAAAGTGCCACTGGCTCTGTGCTGTATGTCGCACAGCCCGCTGCTGAATCTACCGGGGCCGTCGCGGGACCTGCTTGACGATATCGATGGCGCGATCGGGCAGGCCCGGGAATTCGTCGAGGATTACGATCCCGAACTCGTCGTCATCTTTTCGCCGGATCACTACAACGGGTTCTTCTACAAGTCGATGCCGCCCTTCTGCATCGGCACCAGCGCCAACGGAGTTGGCGACTATGGGACCCATGCCGGCCCGCTTAACGTTCCGCACGACATCGCGGTGGATTGCGCGGAAGCGGTCCTCGCCTCGGGTGTGGACGCCGCGGTATCGGCGAGCATGGACGTCGACCACGGCACCGTCCAGCCGCTGGAGAAGCTCTTTGGAGACGCGATCTCGCCCCCGGTTGTCCCGATCTTCATCAACGCGATCGCGGCGCCCCTGGGACCGTTACGTCGTTGCCGCGCACTGGGTACTGCGGTGGGAAACTACCTGGCCACCTTGGACAAGAGGGTCCTGGTGATCGGATCCGGCGGGCTCTCTCACAGCCCCCCGGTGCCGACACTGGCAACGGCTCCCGCGGCCGCCCTGCCGCGCATCGTGCACGGCGTGCCGATGACCTCGGAGCAGCGGCAAGCCCGGCAGGTCGCCGTGATGGAGGCGGCCAGAACCTTCGCCGGTGGCCAGAGCGACCTACAGCCCCTCAACCCGGCTTGGGACCATCGCGTCCTGGAGATCATCGATTCGGGAAGGATTGCCGAATTCGATCAATGGTCTAACTCGTCCGTGCTGCACGAGGGCGGCGGCTCAGCGCATGAATTCAGGACGTGGATAGCGGCTTTCGCGGCGCTGGCGACCGCCGGGCCGTACCAGACCACCGTGCGCTACTACCGGCCGGTCGCCGAACTTATCGCCGGCTTCGCCATCAGGACGGCCCTCCCGAAATGAGGGCCGCAATGTCCCCTCTGGATTCAGACGGTTTCGATCACACCGTCGACGTGCTTATAGTCGGGTCCGGCGGTGGCGGCATGACCGCTGCACTGACGGCAACGGCTCGTGGGATGAGCGCGTTGGTGATAGAAAAGTCTTCCCATTTCGGCGGTTCCACCGCCTTGTCGGGCGGCGGCATCTGGGTTCCCGGCGCACCCTCGCAGCGCAGGGAGGGCTACGTGCCTTCCCCGGAAGGCGTCGTCGAGTACCTGCGCCAGATCACCGACGGTCTGGTCAGCGACGCGCGAATACGGCAGTACGTCGAGTCATCGCCGAAAACGCTGGAGCTTCTGGAAGGGCTGTCCGGCTGGCTTGAGTTCGTCTGGAAGCCCGGCTATGCCGACTACTACCCGGAACTGCCCGGCGGCTCCGAACTCGGTAGCACGATCAACGTGCCACCGATCGACCTGCGCAAGCTGGGCGACGACCAGCAGAAGCTGCTCGCGCCGTTGGCCCTCGCACCCAAGGGGATCTGGTTGGGTCCCAAGGAACTTCGATCCTTCTACCGGATCAGGCAGTCGTGGGCGGGCAAGGGCGTCCTGCTCAAGCTGATCGCGCGAATGGTCAGGGCGCGGGTGTTCGGCGAGCGGATGGCGGCGATCGGGCAGTCGCTGGCGGCCCGGCTGCGGCTGGCGATGCGGGAGCACGACATTCCGCTGTGGCTGGACACGCCGATGACCGAACTGCTTACTCAAGCCGACGGATCGGTGATCGGTGCGCGTGTGGATAGGGCAGGCAAGGCGCAGCGGATCGCCGCGCGGCACGGCGTCATCCTGGCGTCCGGAGGCTTCGACCACGACCTGGCCCGGCGCAAGGAATTGCTACCGGAGGTCGAGCAGGACTGGAGCTTCGGCAATCCCGCCGCCATGGGCGACGGCATTCGCGCCGGCGAAAAAGTCGGGGCCGCAACCGACCTGCTTGACGAGGCCTGGTGGTTCCCGGCCATCCAATGGCCGGACGGCCGGATGCAATTCATGCTCAACGAGCGGATGATGCCGGCACAGTTCATCGTCAACGGAGATGGCAAGCGGTTCATCAACGAGGCGGCGCCCTACATGGACTTCGGCCACGCGATGATCGACGGGCAGAGGTCCGGTGTCACGCACATTCCATGCTGGCTCATCACCGATCACCGGTCCTTCAACCGCTACGTCGTTGGGGGCCATCTGCCCATCCCCAAAGTTCCGTTCGCGCCGGTGCCCACCGGGCGCAAAGTGCCGGCGGCGTGGCTGGAATCGGGTGTCGTCAAGGCGGCGACGAATTGGGACGAGATGGCAACCACGATCGCTGTGCCCGCAGCACAGCTTCGCGAGACTGCGCGCCGTTTCAACGAATTGGCACACAAGGGTCACGACGATGATTTCAACCGCGGTGACAGCGTTTACGACAACTACTACGGCGACCCGACCCTGCCCAACCCCAACCTGTATCCGCTAGGGGATCCGCCGTACTATGCGTTCCGAATCGTTCTCGGCGACCTCGGAACCTCGGGTGGTCTGCGTACCGATGAATACGCCCGAGTGCTGCGACCGGATGACACGGTGGTGCCGGGCCTGTACGCGGTGGGCAACACCTCCGCTGCGGTGATGGGCCGCAGCTATGCCGGCGCGGGCGCCACCATCGGGCCAGCCATGACGTTCGGTTTTGTCGCTGCGAACCATATTGCGGCGCAGACGGCCAACCAGACCCTTAATTCTCATAGGAGGTAAGTAATGAAAATCTCGCTGTTTTACGAATTCGCCCTGCCACGCCCCTGGGTGCCCGACGACGAGCGCATCATGTTGCAAGACTGCCTCGACGAGGTGGAGGCCGCCGACAAGGCCGGGTTCTCCACCGTCTGGCTGACCGAGCACCACTTCCTCGAGGAATACTGTCATTCGACAGCGCCGGAGATATTCCTCGCCGCGGCCAGCCAGCGGACCAAGAACATCCGGTTGGGCTTTGGGATCATGCACTTGCTACCCGCCGTCAATCACCCCGCACGGGTGGCCGAACGCGTCGCCACCATCGACCTGCTCTCGAACGGGCGTGTCGAGTTCGGCACCGGGGAAGGTTCCTCTGTCGGTGAACTCGGCGGATTTGATGTCGATCCCGCCGACAAGCGCGCTCAGTGGGAGGAGTCCCTCGAAGTGGCGATCCGATGCATGATCGAGGAGCCGTTCACGGGTTTCAAGGGTGAGCAAATCCAGATGCCGCCTCGTAACGTCATCCCCAAGCCGATGCAGAAGCCGCATCCGCCGGTCTGGGTCGCGTGCACGCGGCCGGCCAGCGTGCAGATGGCGGCCCAGAAGTGCATCGGCGCACTAAGTTTTGCCTACACCGGTCCCGGGCCGCTGACGGAGCGGGTCAACGGCTACTACCAAGAGTTCGAGGAGAAGGGCGTGCCCATCACGCCGCGGATCAACCCGAACATCCTGGCCATCGGTGGGGACCTGTCGATGATGGTTGCCAAGACCGAAGAGGAGGCGCTGCGACGACTGGGGCAGGGCGGCGGATTCTTTTCGTTCGGAATCATGCACTACTACCTCACCGGGATGCACGTCCCGGGCCGCACCGGAGTGTGGGAGCGTTATCTCGAAGAAGTCGAGAAGGACCCGACGCTGGCCTATGGCCCCGGGCGCGGCGCGATCGGCTCGCCGGACACGGTGCGCGAGTTCCTGCGCGGCTACGAGGCGAGCGGTGTCGACGAGATCATCCTGCTGCTCAACCCGCGCAGCCACGAGGGCACCATGGAATCAATCGAACTGATGGGCAAAGAGGTTCTTCCCGAGTTCATTGAACGTGACGAAAAAGCCGTCGCTGCCAAAGCCAAGCGGCTCGCACCGGTTATCGAGAAGGTCGAGGCGCGGCGGCCAAAGCCGACCGCACCGCTGTTCGATGAAACCTACGCCTTCGGCGGCTTGCCCACCGGGCGCGACAAGTTCACCGCCAGCGAGATCCCCGAAGCCATGGCGGAGATCAACGAGGGCCGGGTCCAGGCGGCACAGCGTGCAAAGGAAGAGCAGAACAAGAAGTGACTCCGGAAGGTCTGTGACTTAGGAACGGCCTTGGGATCAATCGATGAGCTTTGGCGCTACGACGGCCGCCGCGTGGTGGTGACCGGTTGTGCGTCAGGTATCGGTGAACATCTGGTCCGGCAGCTCACCGAGCTAGGGGCGGACGTCGTCGGACTGGACAAGTGTCGACCGGCCTTCCAAATCGAGGACTTTCGTGAGATAGACCTGGCCGACTCGGAGTCGATCGACCGCGCGGTGGTGTCCATCGGTGGGCGTGTCGACGCGCTTTTCAACGTTGCCGGGGTCTCGTCGGGGATCGGCAATCCGCCGCTCGTAGTGGCGATCAACTTCCTCGGTCTGCGCCACCTCACGGAGGCGCTGGTCCCGCTGATGCCCGCGGGCTCAGCGATCGCGAGCGTGTCGTCACTCGCGGCGGCGGGCTACCGGGAGCATGTGCGCGAGGTGGCGCCTTTGCTCAGCACGGCGACGATGCAAGAGGGTAGCGACTGGTGTCGCGACAACCCGGACACGCTGGGAACCGGTTACCAGCTGTCCAAAGAAGCGATCATCTTTTACACCATGCGAAGCGCTACCCCGCTGGGTGCGCGTGGTATCCGCATCAATTGCACCGGGCCGGGAGTGACCGAAACGCCCATCCTGGATCAGTTGCGGACCGCGTACGGCCAGGGGTTCCTCGATGACATACCCAAGCCGCTGGGCCGGGTCAGCGAGCCCGCCGAACAGGCGTCGGTGCTGGTTTTTCTGAATAGCGCTGCAGCTAGCTATATCTCCGGGCAGGTGGTATGGGTGGACGGCGGTAACATCGGCGCCGCGATCGCCGGTGAGCTCTCAGAAGGACAGGAAGGAGCGCCATCCAGATGAACCAGGCCGGCATGGCCGACTTTCGGCGGGTCGCCCGCGAAGTCTCCAATTGGGGGCGCTGGGGCGACGCCGACGAACTTGGCACGCTGAACTTCATCACAGCGGACAAGGTCGCGCAGGGCGCGAGTCTGGTCCGGCATGGCAAGGTCTTTCCGCTCGGTGTGGACTTCGGCGCGTCAGGCCCGCAGGGCGCCTTCGAGTTTCGGCACAACCCAGTCCACGTCATGACTGTCGACGGCGGCGACGCGAACACGCTGGCCAAGTACGGGCCGGGCTGGGCCAGTAACCCATTGGCCAAGCAGCTGAGTGGCTACATGACCGCCGACAATCCCTTCCGCTTCAACGACGACTTGATCATCATGCCGTTGCAGGCGGCCAGCCAGTGGGATGCGCTGTCGCATGTGTATTACGAAGATCAGCTCTACAATGGATTTCCGGCGGATTCGGTGACCAGCATGGGTGCCTACCATTGCGGCATCGACAAAGTCGACGGCAAGGGCATCACCTCGCGTGGCGTGCTGCTGGACCTGGTTCGGCACCGGGGCGCGGACGTCTTCCTCGCGGAGGGGAATCCGATCACGCCGGAAGAGCTGGACGACGTTGTGCGGGCTCAGGGGGTGACCATCGGGCGTGGCGACATCCTCTTGATCCGAACCGGCTGGTGGACAAGGTTTCTCCTGACAGGCAACAAGACGGAAGGCTACTCCGGGCTGGACTGGCGATGCGCCTCGTGGCTGCACGATCACGAGATTGCCGCTGTCGCGGCCGACAACCTCCAGGTCGAGGATCTGGTATCCGGGATCGAGGGGATAACCTTCCCTCTGCACCTGCTTTGCCTGCGTGACATGGGAATGATGTTCGGGGAGTACTGGGACCTCGCCGCGCTGGCGGATGACTGTGCCGCCGACGGTGTTTACGAGTTCCAACTCGTCGCCCCGCCCCTGAGAGTCGTTGGCGCCGTTGGCTCGCCGGTGAATCCGATCGCAATCAAGTAAGGAAGGCGGGCGATGCAGATTCACCACAAGACCTTGCTGGTCGACGGGCTGGTCACCGGATATCTCGAGGCTGGCGAAGGCGACCCGTTGGTGATGCTGCATGGCGGTGAATTCGGTGCCAGCGCCGAACTGGGCTGGGAACGTAACATCGCCGCATTGGCCGAGCGCCACCGCGTGCTCGCGCCCGACCAGCTTGGGTTCGGCAAGTCGGCGAAGGTCATCGATTTCGT
>PLSK01000089.1 GCA_003165155.1 Mycobacterium sp.
GACGGTCCCTCGACGCGTGCGCGAATGATCACCAATGCCCGCTGGGCGCGGGCCGCGTTCGGAACCGCGGCCTCGGCCGACCTCGGACCGCGCGACACGGTGTTCAGTGTCAACCCGATTCACCACCCGTCGGGCCTGTTGATGTCCCTCGGCGGTGCTATCGCCAGCGGTGCCCGCTTTTCGATGGCGAGTCGGTTCGATCCCGACACGTTCTGGAATGAAGCGCGCCGCTACGGCGTGACGGTGGTGTCCTACACCTGGACACAACTCCGCGACCTCGTCGAGGCACCCCCGCATCCCAGCGAGCAGCACCACACGATCCGCACCTTCATCGGATCGGGGATGCCGGTCGGACTGTGGCACAGGGTCATTGAGCGTTTCGCCCCGGCTAGGGTGGTGGAGTACTACGCCTCCGCGCAGACCGACGCGATCCTGGTCAACATGCCCGGCGCAAAGGTCGGCTGCCTGGGCACCCCGCTTCCCGGCAGCCCCGAGCTACGCATCGCCCGCATCGACGANNTCGCGGGTCGAGCCGGGAATGTCGCCGACGGCACGCCCGCATCGGGGGCTGTTCGCCGCGGGAGACGCCTGGCTGCGCACCGGAGACCTGTTCTACCGCGATGAGGACGGCGACTTCTGGTTGGCGGGCAGCGCCGACTCGCTCGTCACCACCGCCCACGGGGTGGTCGGCGGGTCCGCCGTCGAAGACGCCCTCGGCATCCTGGACGCGATCGACATGAGCGTCACCTACGCCGCACCCGGAGCCGACGGCGACGACATCGCGGCCACCGCCGTCACGCTGCGGTCCGGCCGATCGCTCGACGCCGAGGACCTCTCCGCAGCGCTGGGGCAGCTGCCACCCGACCGGCGACCGCATGTCGTGCACGTCGTCGAGCGCATCCCCACCAGCACGTCGCATCGACCGCTGCCCAGCGCGTTCGCCGCAGCAGGGCGACCCGCGCCCGGCCCGGGGGTTTATCAGCTGGATCGGCTCTCCGGCGAGTACCGGGCAGTGACCAATTCAAAAGCGGCGGCCAATCTGAAACCGGCAAGGAGCCGACGATGAGCCTGGCATACGACTATGACTACCTGATTATCGGGTCCGGTTTCGGCGGCAGCGTGTCAGCCCTGCGGCTGGCCGAGAAGGGTTATCGGGTAGCAGTTTTGGAGTCCGGGCGCCGCTTCGAGGACCACGACTTCGCCGAGCGGCTCTCGCAGCTGAGCCGAACGATCTTCGCGCCGAAGCTCGGCCTGAAGGGGATCTTGCGGGTCACGCCGTTCAAAGACGTCATGGTCCTCACCGGCAGTGGCGTCGGCGGCGGCAGCCTGGTCTACGCGCAAACCCTCTGGCGCGCCGGCGACGGGTTCTTCGAGGACTGGCGCAAGGTATGCGGGGACGCCCCGGATCTGGAGAAGTACTACGAAGTGGCCGAGGGCATGCTCGGTGTCGTGACGCAGCCGCGCCGCACGCCCGCCGACGACGCCATCGAGGCCCTTTCGATCGAGCTGGGGGTGGCCGACACCTTCCGCCCGGTCCCGGTCGGCGTCTACTTCGGTGAGCCCGGCGTCGTTGACGCCGATCCCTATTTCGGCGGCGCCGGTCCGGCCCGGTCGGGTTGCATCGAATGCGGGTTGTGTCTGTTGGGATGCCGCAACAACGCCAAGAACACGCTGCCGAAGAACTACCTGTGGTTCGCCGAGCGCCTCGGTGTGCAGATCGATGCCGAACGCACGGTCACCTCGATCCGGCCGTTGGGGGCGCCGGACGGATCAGACGGGTACGCCGTGACCAGCGAACGCACCGGCTCCTGGATCCGCAAGGACCGCCGCACGCAGACCGCGCGCGGTGTCGTCGTCGCCGCCGGAGCGCTGGGCACCAATCAATTGCTCGCCCAATGCAAGCGGGATGGGGCGCTACCGCGGATATCCGATCGGCTCGGCCAGTTGGTCCGCACCAACAGCGAGGCGATGACCGCCGTCACCACACCGGACGACCGAGGATGGGGTCGCAGCGTTTCGATCACCTCGAGCGTGCACCCCACCGGGGACAGTCATGTCGAAGCCGTCACGTACGGGTCCGGCGGTAATGCGATGGGCCTCATGTTCACATTGCTGACCGGCGATGGCACCAGAATCACCCGCCCACTGAAGCTGCTCGCCCAGATCGCGCGGCACCCGATTCGCTTTGTCCGCGTGACCAATCCGCGCGGCTGGTCCCAACGCTCGCTGATCACCGGCGTCATGCAGACCACCGACACGTCGCTGTCGCTGGTGCCCAAGCGGCGCATACTCGGCCGGCGGCTGCGGCTCACCACCCGCCAGGATCCGGACAACCCGACCCCCACCTTCCTGCCGGTGGCCAATGACTTCGCCCAGCGGCTCGCCGACCGCACCGGTGGGACCGCGCAGAGCTGGCTCACCGAAGCGCTGTTCAACATGCCGATCACCGCACACATCTTGGGCGGCGCGATAGCCGCCGATAGCCCCGAGCGGGGCGTCGTCGACGGCGAGCACCGAGTGTTCGGCTACCAGAATCTGCTCATCTGCGACGGTGCCGTGATTCCGGCCAATCCCGGTGTGAATCCGAGCCTGACGATCACCGCGATGGTCGAGCGGGCGATGGCGGCAATCCCGGTCAAGCCCGGCACCGCGGCGACAACCCCCCGCGCGCGGTCGCTCCCGGATGGTTGAATATTCGCAGGATGTTGACTGACGACGACCTGCGCTGGATTCCGGCTCAGACCTGCAATGTGGGGTCGGATCAGCACTATGACGAAGAAACTCCCGTGTACGAGGCCGCGGTCGACGGGTTCTGGATCGCCGCGCACCAGGTCACCAACGCACAGTTCGCCGAATTCGCCGACGCGACGGGACACCTGACGGTTGCGGAACGGCCGGTGAACCCGGCCGATTTCCCCGAAGCACCGCCGGAGAATCTCGTGCCGGGCTCGATGGTGTTCACCCGCACCGCCGGCCCGGTGGATCTGCGTCACCTGAGTCAATGGTGGCACTGGACGCCGGGGGCGTCCTGGCGCCACCCGGTGGGCCCGAACTCATCGATCGAAAAGCGGGCCGACCATCCGGTGGTGCACGTCGCCTACGAGGACGCTGCGTCCTACGCGGATTGGGCCGGACTGGAATTGCCCAGGGAGGCCGAATGGGAGGCCGCCGCACGCGGCGGTCTGGCCGGCGCGGCCTACACCTGGGGTGACGAACCGGAGGGGCCGGGGGAGCGCCTGGCCAACTACTGGCACGGTGATTTCCCGTGGCGCCCCGATCGCGGATACGGCCGCACCGCTCCAGTCGGTACGTTCCCGCCCAACGGCTATGGCCTCTTCGACATGGCCGGCAATGTGTGGGAGTGGACGTGCGACTGGTATGCCGACACCCGGGCCGGTGATCCGTGTTGCGAAGCGGGCAGCTACGACCCCCAGCAAGAGCAGTTTCGGATACCGCGCAAAGTGATCAAGGGTGGCTCGTTTTTGTGCGCCGACAACTACTGCCTGCGCTATCGGCCTGCCGCGCGCCGGCCGCAGATGATCGATACCGGCATGAGCCATATCGGCTTTCGCTGCATTCGCCGGACCCCAAGTTCTTGAGGATTCCTAGTTCTTGAGGGCGCCCTCTTGCAGCATCGCGAGGGCCTTCTCGACGCTGAGCGTGCCTGACGCCTGGCTGGGCGGGTAGGCCACAAACGTCGCAAGGAATTCTCCGACGATGTTGACCGCGGGCACCATCGTCCACAGCTTTTCGCCCCACCACCGGCCGTACAGCATGCTTTCGGTCTGGTAGCGCTCCCACGGGTCCTGCCGCAGGTTGGTGACCACCGGGACGTTGGTGGAATCCTCTTTGCCGGTGAACAGGTTTCCGACGATGGTCTTGAAGTTGAGCTTCCAGGCGTTGTAGCGCACGGCCATCAGGTCGGCGTTGTCGCTGAAGTAGAAGAACTCGCGGCGCGGACCTTCGGCAACCTCGCCGGTGAAGTACGGCGTGAAGTTGTAGCCGTCGAGGTGGACCTTGAAAGTCTTGTCCCCGGCATCGAGGCCTGTCAGGAGTTTCTCTTTCACGTCCGGCTGGCCGGCCGCGGCGAGAAGCGTCGGCGTCCAGTCCTCGTGGGCCATGATCTCGTTGACGATGGTGCCGGGCTCGATGACGCCGGGCCACTTGGCCACCATCGGCACCCGGAAGCCACCCTCATAGGTGCTGCCCTTCTCGCCCCGGAACGGGTGGTTGCCGCCGTCGGGCCAACTGAAGACCTCGGCGCCGTTGTCACTGGTGAACAGCACGATGGTGTTATCGGCGATGCCGAGCTCGTCGAGCTTGTCGAGAATCTGGCCGACTTCCCAATCCAGCTCCATCATCGCGTCGGCGAAGAGACCGAACCCGCTCTTGCCCTGCCACCGTGGGGCCAGGTGCGTCCAGACGTGGCATCGGGTCGCGTTGTGCCACAGGAAGAACGGAGTGTCCGCCGCCGCGGAGCGGTCGATGAAGTCCAGTGAGCGCCGGACGATTTCGGCGTCGACGTCCTCCATGTTGGTGTTGGCACTCGGGTCCATGCCGGGGTGCGGCGGCAACGGGCCGCCGTCGGCGATCGTCTGCTTGCCGACCCGGCCCCAGCGCGGATGCTCGGTCGGGTCGTCGACGTTGGTCGCTTTGGTCTCCAAGATGTTGCGGGGGCCGAAGCGCTCGTGGAACTCGGGCATCTTGGGGTACTCGTCGTCGTAGGGCTCTTCCATGGCGTTGAGGTGGTAGAGGATTCCGTAGAACTCGTCGAAGCCGTGGACCGTGGGCAGGTATTCGTTGCGGTCGCCCAGGTGGTTCTTGCCGATCTGCGCCGACGCGTAGCCCAGTGGCTTGAGCAGTTCGGCGATGGTTGGGTCGGAATCCTGGATGCCTTGTTTGGCCGCGGGCATGCCGACCTTCAGCAGGCCTGTGCGGAAAGGGGTCTGACCGGTGATGAACGCGGCCCGTCCCGCCGTGCATGACTGCTGACCGTAGTAGTCGGTGAACAGCGCGCCTTCACGTGCGATTCTGTCGATGTTGGGCGTAGACCCGCCCATCATGCCGCGGTGGTAAGCGCTGAGGTTCCACATGCCCACATCGTCGGCCATGATCATGACGATGTTCGGCTTCTTTTGATTCGCCATCGGACCGACGGTACCCCACGGCGAGTGTGCCTAACGGCGAGCGGCGGCGTTGGCCGCGGCCTGAGCCTGGCTCAGGATTGTCGCGACGTCACCGCGGCCGAAGAACATGTCATCGAAATAGCTTTGCAGCGCATCGTTTCCGGCGGCGAAGCCGGCGCCGCCGGGAGCCTGAATGCGCGGGCCGTCCAGCACGGAGAAAAACGGTGTGACGTCGACGCCCTTGGCCGCCCAGTAGTCGAAGTACACCGGTTGAGCCTTCAGCACCGCGGGGATCGCCGCTCCCTGACGGCCCAGGTAGGCGTTGCCCTCGGGGCTGCCCATCCAGGCCAGCACCTGACGCACCGCGTCCGGGTGTTTGGTGGCCGAATTGCCCGCCGCGGCAATACCGTTGGTGACGCTCACCCGGCCCGCGGGACCGATCGGCATCATCGCGACACCCCAGTTGAAGGTGGCGTCCTTGGACACCGGCGCCAGGCTGTAGGTGCCCGATTGAAAGAGGGCCATCCGGCCGGCCAGAAATTGATTGCGGGAGAAGTCGCCGTTGTTGTTGGTGTCGGATGCCGGAGGCGCGACATGGTCGTTGTTGATCAGGCCGACCAGGTAGCGGAAGGCCTCGATCGCGCCGGGATTGTCGAAGGCGAACTCGTCGCCGCGCTGGAATACCCCGCCGGCCGAGCCGATATAGGGCAGGTAGATGGCTTGTGCGTCGTTGGCCGCGTTGTACGCCCATTGGTGCACCCGTTGGCCGTCGAAATTCGGTGTGCCCGCGACGTTCCCATCGGCGTCGACGCTGAGCCGGGCCAGCAGGGGCCGTAGCGTGTCGTCCGCACCCGGGCTCCACCGAACGCTATTCAACTGGGCCGGATCAACACCGGCTGCGGCGAGCAGGTCCGCGTTGTAATAGACCGCGATACCGGCGTCGGTCAGCTGCGGTACACCCCACAGCACACCATCGCGGGTGAACTGGTCCACCACCGCCGGCTCCCACGCCGAGGCCACACCGGGGCCAAGGGTTTTGCCGATGTCCAGCAGCCGGCCGCTGTCGGCGTACGCGGCGAAATACGCGTTGGACAGCCAGAAGATGTCGTCGGCGCTGCCGCCGGCCATGTCGGTGCGCAGGGTGTTGAAGTATGTCGGGTAGGCCACCATGTCGGTACGCACCTCGATCTCGGGATGTGCGCGGTTGAATGCCTCGAAGGACTCTCGGTATGCCGCGGCGACGGGGTCACCCCAGATTCGTACCCGCACGATGATCTTGTTGCCGTGGGGTTCGCCGGAGTAGTTCAACAGCGCCGCCGTCGCGGCCAACAACACCGCGACGAGCGCGAGCGCCGCGGTGGCCAGCGTGGAAGAGCGGGGGCGGCTCACGTTGTGCGCCGCTTCATCGGGTGCGCCGAGACTGCTGAAATTTTCCAAGTGGTCGTGATCTGGCGAAAATCAGAGCCCTGGCCGCAGTCTCGGCGCGAAGGGGGCGGCCTCACTTGAGCCCCGAGACCACGATCGAAGCGACGATGTGGCGCTGGGCGGCCAGGAAAAGCGCGATCAGCGGCACAATCGCGACGGTGGTCGCGGCCATCACCAGCGTCCACTGCGAGTTGAACCGGGTCTGCAGGTCCGACGTCGCCACTGTGAGCACCCGCCACTTGCTGCCGCTGGTGATCACCAGCGGCCACATGAAGCTGTTCCACTGCGAGACCACGGTGATCAGGGTCAACGTTGCCAGCACCGGTCGGCTGGCGGGAATCACCACATGCAGGATCACGTCCAGCGTGTTGGCGCCGTCCAGGCGCGCGGCGTTGATCAAGTCGTTCGGGATGAGCCGAAAGTGCTCGCGGAGCAGGAAAATCGCGTACGGCGAACCAAACATGAAGGGCAGCACCAATGCCCAGAATGTGTTGCGCAGGCCCAGCTGGGCCATCATCAGATACAGCGGCACCACCGTGACGGTGCCCGGCACCATCATTGTCGCGATGTAGACCCAAAACAACGCGTCGCGTCCAGGGAACTCCAAACGCCCGAACGCGTAGGCGGCCAGTACCGAAAACGTCATCTGGCCCAGCAGGATCACCGCGGTCATCAACGCCGTCACCGCTAAGGCGCGGCCGAACCCGGCGCCGCCCAGGTCGGTGTAATTGGCCACTGTCGGCGGCCGCGGCAGTTGCAGCGGCGCACCGGTGACGAACTGGTGCGCAGAGGTAAACGAGGTCAACAGACCAAGCAGAAAGGGGACCAGGGTGATCAGCGCGCCNNGAGTAACCCCGTCGGTAGTTGCACTCTCGCGGCGAGAAATTTAGACGATGTCATAGCTGATCCGCCGCCTAAAGTACAAGTGCTGAACGGCGGTGACGCCGACCAGAATCACGAACAGCACCACCGCCATGACCGACGCCCGTCCGATGGCCGCCGCGCCGAACGCCTCGGCGTAGATGCGGTGGGCCACCAGGTCGGTGCGACCATCCGGGCCGCCGTCGGTCAACGCGTAGACGGTGTCGAAAACCTGTGCCGTGCTGACGACTCCGGTGACCAGGACGAAGAACATCGTCGGCCGCAGCATCGGCAGGGTGATGCGCCAGAACCGCTGCCAGGCATTGGCCCCGTCGGTGCTCGCGGCGGCGTGGACGTCGTTTGGGATGGCCAGCAGGCCCGCGAGAAAAGACAGCGCGACATAGCCGCCGTTGGCCCAGATCACCACCGCCGACACGACCGGCAGCGCCAGGCTGGGATCGGACAGCCACTCGATGTGGTGCCCCAGCACGGTGGCGACGGCCCCGTCGGTAGGGGCCAGGATCCAGCGCCATAGCACCGCGATCGCGACCGGCGCGCAGATCCACGGCAGCACGTACAGCGTGCGAAACAGGCCGGTGCCGGGAAGCTGGGGAGCCAGCATCGTCGCGCACAACAAGCCCAGCACGGTCTGCGCGGGGACCACGATCGCCACGAAGATGGCCGTCACGATCAGTGAGTTGACGAAGCCGGAGTCGGCCAGCACCGACCGCCAGTTGTCCATCCCCACGTAGCGCAGGGGACCCAACAGATCCCACCGATACAGGCTCAGCCAAATCACCACGAGCAGGGGCAGCAGCAGAAAGGCGAAAACACCGAACAGACTGGGGGCCAGCAGCGCGTAGCCGAGCGCGGTGGATCGAGGTGGTTTCCTCAACACCGTCGTTTCCTCAGCGCCGCGCCGGTCATGCAGGTAATTAAAGCGGGCGCGCCGTCAAAGGCTGTAGTCCGTGGTCGTTACGGTGTAGCCGTGACACCGAACCGGGATATCGACTCCGACTTCCTGGCCCTGCCGCGCCATCAGCTGGCCGAAGCTGCGTTGAAGGCGGCGAAAGCGGCCGGGGCCAGCTATGCCGACCTGCGGATTCAGCGGCTCAGCACCGAGATCATCCAGCTGCGTGACGGTGAGCTGGAGACCGCCGTCGTGCGCCGCGAGATCGGCCTGGCGGTGCGGGTGATCGTCGGGGGCACCTGGGGGTTCGCGTCGCACGCCGAGCTCGCGCCGTCGGTCGCCGCCGAAACGGCGCGCCGCGCGGTGCATGTGGCGACCACGCTGGCCGCGCTGAACACCGAACACGTCGAGCTGGCGGCCGAGCCGGTGTACGCCGACGCCAGCTGGGTGTCGGACTACGAGATCGACCCATTCGAGATCCCCACGGCCCGCAAAATTGCGGTGCTGGCCGAGTACTCCGGGCGGTTGCTGGCCGCCGACGGTGTGGACCACGTGTCTGCTGTGGTGACGGCGGTCAAAGAGCAGACGTTCTACGCCGATACCTTCGGTTCGTCGATCACCCAGCAGCGGGTACGGGTGAATCCGACGCTGGAGGCGGTCACCGTCGATCCGGCCGCGGGCAGTTTCGACTCGATGCGCACGCTGGCGCCGCCGATGGGGCGAGGCTGGGAAGCGCTGGCCGGACACGACGTATGGGACTGGACCAAGGAGCTTGCGCAGCTGCCGGTGTTGCTGGCCGAGAAGGTCAAAGCGCCCAGTGTGACGGCGGGGCCCACGGATCTGGTGATCGACCCGACCAACCTGTGGCTGACTATCCACGAATCCATCGGCCATGCAACAGAATACGACCGCGCCATCGGCTATGAAGCCGCGTACGCCGGAACCTCGTTCGCTACGCCCGACAAACTCGGCACCATGCGCTACGGCTCACCGGTGATGAACGTGACCGCCGACCGCACTGTCGAATTCGGGTTGGCCAGTATCGGTTACGACGACGAGGGAGTGGCCGCACAAAGCTGGGATCTGATCCGGAACGGGGTGTTCGTCGGTTATCAACTTGACCGGGTGTTCGCCCCGCGCCTCGGCCAGTTACGTTCCAACGGCTGCTCATACGCCGACTCGCCGCATCACGTGCCGATCCAGCGGATGGCAAACGTCTCGCTGCAGCCCAGCCCCGACGAGACCAGCACCGAGGACCTGATCGGCCGGGTCGAGAACGGCATCTACATCGTCGGCGACAAATCCTGGTCTATCGACATGCAGCGCTACAACTTTCAGTTCACCGGCCAGCGGTTCTTCCGGATCAGCAACGGCCGCCTGGACGGTCAGCTGCGTGACGTCGCCTATCAGGCCACCACCACCGATTTCTGGAATTCAATGGAAGCCGTGGGCGGACCGTCAACCTGGCGGCTCGGCGGCGCATTCAATTGCGGCAAGGCCCAGCCCGGGCAGACCGCCGCGGTCAGCCACGGTTGCCCGTCGGCGCTGTTCCGCGGCGTCAACGTGCTCAACACCCGTGCCGAGGGCGGCCGATGATCCGCGCCGGCGACGATGCAGAGCGAAGCGATGCTGAGGAGCGGCGCCGATGATAACCGCGCAGCACGTCGTCAACAGCGTTTTGCAGGAAGCCGCCAAACTCGGCCGCGCCGACGAAACCATGGTGCTGGTTACCGACCGGGTCCAGGCGACGTTGCGCTGGGCGGGCAACTCGATGACCACCAACGGCGTTTCGGTCAGCCGCACCGTGACGGTCATTTCCATTGTGCGCCAGGGTGAAACTGCTTTTGTCGGGACCGTGGTTTCCGCTGAGGTAGACCCGCGGGTGATTCCCGATCTGGTGGCGGCATCGCAGGAAGCGGCCCGCTCCGCGCCGGAGGCCGCAGATGCCGCGCCGCTGCTGGCCGACACCGCGCTGCCCGTTGATTGGGACGCGCCGGTGGCCGGCACCGGGCCCGAGGTGTTCGCTGACGTGGCCGGTTCGTTGAGCCGGGGATTTGCCGGCACTGACCGGCTGTACGGGTATGCGCACCACAGTGTGTCGACCGCATTCCTGGCGTCGTCGACGGGTCTGCGCCGGCGCTACACGCAGCCCGCGGGCGCGGTCGAGATCAACGCCAAACGCGGCGACGCCAGCGCCTGGGCGGGCATCGGCACGCCCGATTTCGTCAATGTGCCAACCGATCTGCTGCTCGAGCAGCTGTCGACCAGGCTTGGGTGGGCCGCGCGGCGGGTCGAGTTACCCGCGGGCCGCTACGAGACGATCATGCCGCCGTCGGCGGTGGCCGACATGATGCTTTGCATGGCGTGGGCGATGGCCGGCCGCGGCGCGCAGGAGGGGCGCAGCGCGTTCTCCGCTCCCGGCGGCGGCACCCGGGTAGGGGAGCGGCTCACCGACCTGGGGCTGAGCATGTTTTCCGATCCGATGGCGCCGGGACTGGCGTGCACGCCGTTCGTCGCGACGAGCAACTCATCGGAGACGGTGTCTGTGTTCGACAACGGTATGGAGATCAGCCAGGTGGACTGGATCCGCGACGGCGTGATCAACACGCTGGCCTATCCGCGGGCCTCCGCCGCCAAATTCGACGCTCCAGTTGCCGTCGGAGCCGACAACCTGGTGATGACCGGCGGGTCGGCCGATCTGGGCGCCATGATCGGGGCCACCGAGCGCGGCCTGCTGTTGACCACGCTGTGGTACATCCGCGAGGTCGACCCCACCACGCTGCTGCTCACCGGCCTGACCCGCGACGGCGTCTACCTCATCGAAAACGGCAAGGTGACCGCCGCGGTCAACAACTTCCGATTCAACGAGAGCCCGCTGGACCTGCTGCGACGGGCCACCGCGGCCGGTCTCAGCGAGCTGACCCTGCCGCGGGAATGGGGCGATTGGGCCACCCGGGCGGCGATGCCGTCGCTGCGGATACCGGACTTCCACATGTCGTCGGTCAGTGAGGCGCAGTAGCTTCCTGGCCGGGNNGGCGACGGTCGTATCGCGGGGCTGGCGCGCCGGGTGTGCGCGCAGACGTTATCGCTGCCTTCGTTGCCGGTTGCGGTCCAAGTCGATGAGCCCGCATCGGAGGCCGAAGCCGTGGTGGCCGCTTTTGCCGAACAGTTCAGCGTCGACGTGTCCACGATCACCGGCGAGCAACGGTCACAGCTGTTTAAGGCGTTGGGCAACAGCACGTTTGGCGCGGTCGTGTCGATGTATATCGCGGACTTCGTGCCCCGGGTGCGGGCCGGGCTGGAAGCGCTGGGCGTCGGCTCGGAGTATCTGGGTTGGGTGAACGCGCCGATCTCGTGGGATCACGTCAGCGATCCGTCCGATGTCGTGTTCAACGACTTTCTGCCGTCGGTGGCGAGGATGCGGGCGCTAGACCCGGTGACGGCGGAGCTGGTGCGGCTGCGCGGCGCGACTCAACACAACTGCCGGCTGTGCAAATCGCTGCGTGAAAGCACCGCCCTCGATGCCGGTGGTTCGGAGACGTTGTACGAGGAAATTGAGCGTTTTGAAGAATCCGCGCAGTTGACGCCGCGCGCTAAAGCAGCGCTTCGCTATGCCGATGGGTTAATTTGGACGCCTGCGCACCTCGTCGCCGATGATGTCGCCGAGGTGCGCTCTTGGTTTTCGGAGGACGAGGCCGTCGAGCTGACCTTCGACATCATGCGTAATGCCAGCAACAAGATCGCGGTGGCTCTTGGCGGGGACGCGCCGAGGGTGGAGCACGGCACCGAGCGGTACCTGCTCGATGTCGACGGCCAGACGGTGTACAGCTGACACTCGCTTCAATGCGCCGAGCAGACACAGAATCGCACTCTGCCCGCTCCGGGATGCGATTCTGTGTCTGCTCGCCGAATTGAATCGGGTCGGCCATTCTTCGTCTCGGTGTCACGAATAGTTATCTCTCCAGTTGCACCCGGCACCCGTAAAATGCCCGCATGTGAGCACCCCTTCGCCCGGGCCCGGTTGGTGGCTGGCATCAGACAATCAGTGGTATCCGCCGCGGTGGGAGAACCGCTTCATCTACAACACCAATGAGTCTCTCGAATCCCTGATCGTGGAGGTAAGCGAACTCACCAAGAGCTATGGGGAACACGGGTGGGAACTCGTCGGCTCCTCGGTGCAACGCGCTCAGGTGTCCCACCACTTCAAGGGCTACGACAAATATGGCGACTTATTTTTCGAGTGGAGCATCGTCTGTAGCTTCAAGCGACCTCTCCCGCCTACATAGCTCAGGATGTTCCTGAGTGGATCTGTATGCCGCCGGGTCCCCGGATGTCGTTGCTGCCACTGGGGTTGCTGATTTGGGGGACGGCGCCGCCCGGCCCGCTTTCCCACGTGATGTGGTTACTCGAGCCGGTGGCCCTGATGATGGCCACCGTTTGCAAATTCACCGTGTTCGCGGCACCGCTGATATCGACCTCGCCGCACGACCCATACAGGGTGATGGTTGAGTCTTCGCTCGAGATTCTGATTGGCGATTGACTTCCGCAGTCATAGGTCAGGTGCGCGACGCTGGTGTCGATCCTTGGGGGCGCGACGTCAAGGGGTACCGACCAGCGCCCCGCGGGCGCCGGCGCACCGGCCAACGAGACAAGCAAGGACGTCACAACAGCGACCGGCGCGTGGATCATGATCCCCGACAATACAATCTCAGGCTTTCGAAGGTTGCTGAGTGGCGTTGGGGTTACGCGGCGCGAGACCCGTGGGCTGAAGTCTTTTTCAGATGGCGCTGAGCGGTCAAGGCCGGGCGAAGATGGGTCACGGACGCCGTCTCCGCGTCGTTTCTCTCCGCGCGCCGCTCAGCTTGGCGGTGGGTGAACCAGGCTCCGGTCATCGTCACGATTCCGAACGCGAGCGCCGACAGCACGAAAGCGTCGCCGAAGGCGAACATGATGATGATCCCGGCGACGATCCAGACCGCCTCGCCGACGGGGCTGTGCCCGCTAATGGTGTTGTACCGCATGTCTACCTCGCTCGGTGTTCCGAAGTCACCCTCTGATGCGGCGACTAACCCGAGGAACGCCTGAGCGACAGCAACGCTGCCCGATCCGGTGTGATCGTGACGCATGTCACTGGGCGCACCGCCAAAGGAAACAGGGCGACGTCGGTGAGTCGAGGTGCCTATATCCTCGGTTAGTCAGCACCGGGGGCGGTAGCTCAGTTGGTTAGAGCCGCGGACTCATAATCCGTAGGTCGCGGGTTCGAGCCCCGCCCGCCCCACCATAAAAAGCCTGGTCACTCCGATATAGCTGCGAAGTCGGGCTGTTTCTCGGCGGCTCGTCGCGGCGTCGTCGCGGCGCGCGGCGGCTGAGGTAGGAGCGACGTGCTCGGCTAGCTAACTCGACTCACGACCTGGATACAGCTCCGATTGCCAACCCCAGATGATCGTGAAACGTCGCTCAACGCCAGTTCAGCGCAACCCCAGTCGCACCGCAGGGGTGCACCTATTGACATCGCGGCCCTGATGGGCCACCACGACGTGAAGACGACGCTGACACGGGTAGGCCCAACTGATCAACACCGACAACCACGTCGGCAACATGGCCGCGCTGGGCGCGCTAGCCGCGCCGGAAGCCGCGCTACAGCGGGAACGTTGTTGCGCCGCATGGTTAGGAGCCCACTGCCGCGTGAACTATTACCCTGCTGCACTTCTTAGAAAATTCTCAAAAACATGGATTCATGGGCTTCAACAGCGTGAATGCTTTTGCCGGATTAACAAGTACAAGCCAGATTCGACAATCCTTTGAAGAGTCGGTACCTTGGGTGCCAAGCGCAACCAATGCCCGAGGAGGCAAACGTGGCGAGTTCCGCCAAGAAGACGGATGCGGGTGCGGGCATCAACGGCAAGTCCGGCAAGCCGCGTAAGAAGAATTTGATGCAGGCCGATGTTCCCGCCTACACCGCAGAGGACGCGCGGAAGGTCGCCGAGGCCCTCAGGGACCAGTATGCGAAGCAGCCTGCTACTCCGCTGCAGGTCGCGAAGGCGATGGACATTAGCCCAGGGTCGTCGACCTTCAAGATGATCACGGGCTCTGCCGTGGCTTACGGGTTTACGGACGGCGCAGCCCAGGCCGACCGGATCGCACTGACGGATCTCGGTCGGCGATCAGTCGCCCCGTTGTCGGAGGGCGACGACGTCGTCGCGTTTCGTGAGGCGATTTTGAAACCTCGCGTGATTCGGGAGTTTCTGCACAAGTACAACGGACACAAGGTGCCGAACCGGTCCATCGCTCTGAACGTGTTGGAGGATATGGGTGTCCCGAATGATGCCGCGGATCGCGCGTACGACATGATTATGACGAATGCCCGTGCTGCGCAGGTTATTTCGATTGTAAAGGGTATCGATTACGTCGAGTTGGATCACGCGCCCGCTGCTCAGGTTGAGGTCGAGGAGGACACCGGCGACGGGCAAGCTGCGGACGACGACGAGGGCGGTCTAGCGGATGTGGTCGACATCGCCAGAGCGGGCGTCGGTGTCGATCACACTCCAACCGCGCCGGTAAAGGCCGAAGGCGTCATCAACAACAAAGTTTTCATCACGCACGGCAAGAACCTCGACGTGGTTGAGCAGCTCAAGGAATTGTTGAAGTTCGGCGGTTTCGAGCCGGTTGTCTCGGTCCAGAACGAGACCCTGGCGAAGTCGCTGCCGGACAAGGTTATGGACGACATGAGATCCTGCAATGCCGCGGTCGTGCATGTTGGCGCAGAAATGACCCTCTTGGACGGCAGCGGAACCGAGCACAAGATTCTCAACCCCAACGTGCTGATTGAGATCGGCGCTGCGATGGCCCTCTACAAGAAGAGGTTCATCTTGCTGGTGGAGGATGGCACCACCCTGCCGTCCAACCTCCAGGGCCTCTACGAGGCGCGATATTCCGGCGGGAAGTTGGACTACGACGCGACAATGAAGCTGCTCAAGACCTTCAACGAGTTCAAGTCGTAGGCGGGACCGTTATAGGACCGGCCGCAACGGCCGCAACGCTCTGCGGGCCCCCACGGATGTCGGCGCAGGTCAAATGTGGAGCCTATGACGGGAATCGAACCCGCGTATTCAGCTTGGGAAGCTATTTCCAGCGCCGAACGTCCGTTCCATACGGGCTTGTCAAAGGCCCTGTTTGCTAACTCAAATACCGAGGTCACCTGCGTTTTCGGTTCGTCTGGTACATGGATGAGGTACGCCGCCGATGCGGCTCCGGTTCGGTCGCGTTCGGGGTACCGACGGGGTATTTGCGCCCCCACCGATTCGCAACATCGCGAAGCGTCCGCGTCACTCTGACAGGTGGTCTGCGCCAGTGTCGGCGCTCCAATCGGTTCCCAGTACGTTCTGGGCACGGCATCGCCATCGGGAGTCGACATCGGCAGTCAGTTCGTCGCGACCCTAACCCCCACCCCGGTCGTGCCTGCGCGCCGATTTAACCAGTTCAGCTGACTGTCTTACCTGGTCGCGGAGGCTAAGAGGGCCAGCATCGTCGGCAGTTCGCCCCCTACAGTCAAGGTCGCCGGGCTAGCTAATTCGCTCGCACTCCTGAAGCAGGCTAAGCGATTGCGGGAGAAGCCATTCTCGTGCAATCGCGGTCATTGCCCCTTGCCGCTCAAGTGGGGTGGCTGATAGGTCTACCGATAAGAGGCGAACCGTAATGCCGGCGACGTGCAACTCGATCACTGGCGGGGGCTCCGCGAAGATGAGGGCGACTCGATCGAGCCCGTACCGAGTTGCATAGGCGACCGCTTGGTACACATCGTTGGGCGACAACTTGTCTGTTGATGGTCGTTTGTACTTGACGTCGGCGATGGCCGCGACCGACCTGGATGCGTCACACACAACGATGTCCGGCCGGATTCCAACGTAGCGCTGGTAGTCCAGGTAGTCCGTGTGTTGCAAGAGGACCCGAAAGTCAGTCCCGTCTAGGACTTTTTGGAGTCCAAGGCCGACAACGTCTTCGAATACTTTGTTCATATCGACGAGAAAGGCGTCGCTGGTAGCGGTCGGGTTGCCCTCGATGTCCAGCGAGGCGCTCTTCAAGATTAGGCGTGCCAGGGTGATTGCCGGTCGATACCGCTCATTTAAGCGCGTCCAGGCCACCCGCGCCGGTGCCGGCGATGGAGGTGTCGGGTGAACTCCGTCGAGCTGAACCTCAAGGCGCCGAAGACGACTGGCGACCCCGGTGGGAAGGCCACCCATCCGGAGGAGCACCATTCCAGCCCCAAGTAGCAGCTGGTTCTCGAGGACGTCGATGGTGTAGTCGTCGTATGTCACCTCGACAGGTAGTAGAAGACCGCAGCGACGAGACAGTTGCCTGCCCATGTCGATGCGTCCTCGTAGGCCGAACATCGACTCTTCTATGCTGCGATAACCTTGCAGGACGCCGCGCCGTACGACCTGCTCGGCTCGGCGAGTAAATGATTCCGCGACAATGCGAAGTAGGTCATCAGATTCGCCGAGTGCGACTTCTTGGTCATCCCAGGAGATTCGGTCGAGCGAGGTACAGAGGAGTTCGAGCAGCCGGTGTACCCCTACTTTCGGCACCACTTTCAACTGCAGCTCACCGATGCGCGCGACGCCGACGTAGCTCGTCGCTGACAGTCGCCAGCGCTGGCTAGCGCCAGGCTGGGGCCGCAGCACGAACCGATCGGTGTTGGCGAGCGTCTCGACTTGCGCCGCAGTCAATTCCAGGTCATCGGCGAATGACCACTCGCGGAGAGTGGTCACGGATTCCCTTGCTGTACTGCTGCTGCCCGGATCGAGTCAAGTGAGAACCGCTCCAGGCTCTGTCCGGTCCCGTAGAAGCGTTCCTCAAGCAGGGGAAGTATCGCGTGCTGCCAGATCGTTTCGAGCCGGCCCGGCTTGCCGATATCGTCAGTCATCAGGTAAGAGGGACCGATCGCCGCCTCCGGCTCGTCGAGTCGGCTATTCAGTTCGGCGAGCAGTCGACTCGGGGTGTCGTCCATACCGCGGGCCGCCAGCCAACGAGAGAGCAGCCCCTTGATCGGCTCAGCGCCGGGGGCCAACCCGACGAAGTAAAAGCGACGGCGCATCGCAGCGTCCACGAGTGCAATTGAGCGGTCTGCGGTGTTCATCGCGCCGATTACGAACAGGTTCTGGGGCAGTGTGAACTCTTCATCGGAGTACTGCAGGGCGATCGCGCGATCCCTGTATTCGAGGAGGAAGTAGAGTTCGCCAAAAACCTTGGCGAGGTTCGCTCGGTTGATCTCATCTATGATCAGGACGAACGGTGATTCGCCGTCTTTGCGTGCGGCGTCGGCGATCCGACGTAGCGGTCCCGGCTTGATCTCAAACTGGACGCCGCCGCCGATCGAAGGAACTGGTCGGTAGCCCTCGAAGAAGTCTTCGTAGGTATATGACGGATGAAACTGCACGATTTCTGCTGTACCGCCGTGGCTGTTGAAGTGATCCGCTAACGCTTGGGCCAGGTAGGTTTTGCCGGTGCCTGGGGGCCCGTACAAAACGATCTGGCGTTTCTCTTGGAGAAGGTCGATGACTTGGTTGAGCCAGGAAATCGGGAGGTTTAGATCTTGTGCGAGCTGCGGTGTCGCGTAGGGAAGCGAAACTGAGGGCGGCGCTACCGGCGGGACAACGACCTTGCCGCGCTCGCTGACCCACCGTTCGAGTTCGTCGATGTCCTCGGTGATACGGGAGAGGGTCAGCAGCGTTTTCATCTTGGACCGAAGGCTCTCGGAGATCTCCCGACGCGGCGTCGGTTGATCGGCGTTCAACCACTCGACAGACCGGAAGGTTTCTTTCCGGACCTTTCCCATCACATCGCGCGCATCGGATTCCACAGTGCCGAGGTAGACATTCTGACCATTGACCGTGACTATGTAGTCGCCGACGTCCACCTGATTGACGAACCGCCACAACTGGCTGAGGTAATGGTTGAACCCGCCGGCGGTGATATCTACGCCGGCCTCTTCAGCTTGTTTCCGCAGCTCCTCTCGCGACGCTCCTTTCTCGATGGCGAACGGGAAGGAGTCGCCGAAGCCGACCGCGCAGATGCCGCGCTGCAGCCATTCGGGAACCAAGTCACCGCCCCATCCGCGGATAAGCCAGGCGCCGCGGTCGGGCGCCGCCGCGTCGATTTCAGTGTCTGGCACCGTCGTGACCGGCTGCCACAACTGGCGGACGTCGGGGGAGTAGAAGCTGAAATCTGGTCCGAACTCTTGGCTTAGCCGTCGCCGAACGTTGGCGATGGTGCGATCGTCGTTTTCGCCTACCTCGCTGTCCTCGGCGAGTTGGGCCATCTGGCGCTTGTGGTACTGGCTGACGGTGTCTTCAAAGGTGTCTGGGTGTATCAGGTGAAGCAACGCGTGGCGCTCTGTTGGATCGGCGACTCCATCGAGGGCAAAGACCATCTCGCGGAATGCCCACGGATCGGCGAGCCAGTCGCGACGTGATTCGTCGGAGGCGCTGGTCCAACGCTCCGCGAAACGGACCAGCAGCGACAACTGATTCGGGCGGCGAGTGAAGTATGAGGTGCCTGGTGTTAAGAGGCCTTGATGCAACGCTTCGTCGAACATGCCCGGGGGCCCGGTAGCGTCTTTGATCGCCGCAATGTCATCGAGCAATCGCCGCTTCGACGCATACCCATAATCTTGCGGCCGCGATACCACGACGTACAACCACGCCAGCTCGACCAAAAGCTGGACCGCCTCCTGCGTCGACTGAGCCAGCTGGTCACGGAGCTTTTCGATGAATGTCCGCTTGCTGGTGTCGGGCTGGTGGATGAAACGATCAATCAGCTCCGATGCACAGCGGGGGGTCCACACATCTGCCACGTGTGGATCATCGGGCGAAAGAAAAGCCGATCGGAGCCCGGCGAGGCAGGTCTGACGGTACTGGTCTAGAGCGCGATAGATGTCGCTCGTTTCGGCGTCTATCACGTCGATTCTCACGTCCTGGCCTCCCAAGTTCCGTGGATATGTCTATTGATACTTGCTTTTTCCCGGCAACCCCATTGTGGCTCGCCCGTAGCACGCTTTGTGGCTATTGAAGTTTCCTCCTCTAGCGGTTCGGGCGCGTTAATCATTCTCATAATCCGTAGGTCGCGAGTTCGAGCCCCGCCCGCCCCACTTAAAACCTGTATTACCTGGGTGATGCTTGACATTTCGGTTTCGGGTGATGCTTGACAGTTGTTTCGGCTGATCCTTGACACTCCCTGGATGAGGGAGTTGAGCGTGGCTGAGCAGAGGTATCTGGCCGTGTTGGCGGTGATCAGCGATGGATTGTCGATTTCGCAGGTCGCCAAGAAGGTGGGTGTGTAGCGCCAGACGCTGCACGCCTGGTTGGCCCGCTATGAGGCCCAGGGGCCCAGGGATCGTTCTTATCGACCGTTGAGGTGTCCGCAGAAGATGCCGGCCCACAGCGGCACGCCGCTCGCAATTGACCCTTATGCCCCGCGACCCCCGGCTCTGAACCGCTTGAAGTATGACAACAGCCGATACGCCGGCACAGGCGTCGGCCAGTCGTTGGCCCGGAAGTACGCGTCCGATCCGCCATCGACGAATACGACGCTCCCGCAGAGGAAGTCCGCAGCATCCGACAGCATGAAGAGCGCCCAGTCCGCCAGCTGCCCAGCGTCGCCGAAACCGCCTACCGGGACAGGGAAGGAACGAACGACCTTTGCCCGCTTCGGCGTTGATAGCTGTTCCTCCAGAAGCGGCGTCATGATCGCGCCCGGAGCGAGCGCATTCAGGCGTATGCCTGCGCCCGCCCACTCGTCTTTCACCGCCTCGAGTCGAACCCGACGGCTCACCGCGATCTTGGATGCGGCGTAGAGGATCGCCGAAGCATTCTTGCCGAACAATCGGGTGGAGCGAACCGCCTTCTCGGCATCATGGGCAAGGAATGCCCGCACGGAGCGCGCGGGAACCGCGGGTGTAGTCGTTGTGGAGTTGCTGGAGAAAACAACGACTAACGCGCGGTCGGCAGCTGCCAGTGCGGGGCGCCACGCGTCAAGGAGGTCAACGACGC
>PLSK01000244.1:0-36564 GCA_003165155.1 Mycobacterium sp.
CAATGCGCACAGCCGATCCAGCTCAGCAGCGAGCGCGGCAAAGACCTCCTCGATCTCATCGCGACTACTCGAACCCATGTTCGATACACTACGTCCGGGCACCGACAATAAGTCGGCCAGAAACCGGGTAACCTCGCGACCATGAGCTCAATCCGATCGCAGTCGAGCGCGATCGACGTCCGCCAGCTGAGGATTCTCGAGTACCTCGCCGCCTGGCAGCTGCAGCGCGACCTGGCCGAAGCCAGGGTCGGCGGCGGTCCCGACACCCTGCTGCTGCTGGAACACCCGCCTGTCTACACCGCCGGTCGGCGTACCGAGTCGCACGAGCGGCCCCTCCAGGGCATTCCGGTCGTAGACACCGACCGCGGCGGCAAGATCACCTGGCATGGGCCGGGGCAATTGGTCGGCTACCCGATCATCGGGCTGGCCGAACCGCTGGATGTGGTTAATTATGTTCGGCGCCTGGAGGAATCGTTGATCAAGGTATGCGCCGACGTCGGGTTGGAAGCGGGCCGAGTCGACGGCCGGTCCGGCGTCTGGGTGCCGGGTAGAGAAGGTGCGCCCGCGCGCAAGGTCGCCGCTATCGGCGTGCGGGTGTCGCGTGCGACCACGCTGCACGGGTTTGCGCTCAACTGCGATTGCGATCTGGACGCGTTCACCACATTCGTGCCGTGCGGCATCAGTGATGCCGGCGTGACGTCGTTGTCGGCCGAGCTCGGACACACCGTCCGTGTCGATGACGTCCGATCGGCGGTGGCCGACGCCGTCTGCGACGCCTTGGACGGGCGGTTGGCCCTTACCTGGCAGCCCACCNNTTTGCTACGGCTGGAGGTGCGCAACGCGCAGACGCCGATTGAGCGCAAGCCGCCGTGGATCAAGACGCGAGTCCGGATGGGGCCGGAATACACGCAACTGAAGAGCCTGGTCCGGCGCGAGGGTCTGCACACCGTCTGCGAGGAGGCCGGCTGCCCCAATATTTTCGAATGCTGGGAAGACCGCGAAGCCACCTTCTTGATCGGTGGTGACCAGTGCACCCGCCGTTGCGACTTCTGCCAAATCGACACCGGCAAGCCCGCCGCCCTGGACCGCGACGAGCCGCGGCGGGTGGCCGAGAGCGTGCAAACGATGGGCTTGCGCTACGCCACCATCACCGGGGTCGCCCGCGACGACCTGCCCGACGGCGGGGCGTGGCTGTACGCCACGACGGTGCGCGCCATCAAGGAGATCAACCCGCAGACCGGCGTCGAACTGTTGATCCCCGACTTCAACGGTGAGCCCGTCCGGCTCGAGGAGGTCTTCGAGTCTTGCCCGGAAGTGTTGGCGCACAACGTCGAAACCGTGCCCCGCATCTTCAAGCGGGTTCGGCCGGCATTCACCTACCAACGCAGCCTGGACGTGCTGACCGCGGCCCGCGACTTCGGCCTGGTCACCAAGAGCAACCTCATCCTGGGCCTGGGTGAAACGCCCGCCGAGGTGCGAACCGCGCTTGCCGACCTGCGTGACGCCGGCTGCGACATCGTCACCATCACCCAGTACCTGCGTCCGTCGGCACGTCACCACCCCATCGAGCGCTGGGTCAGGCCCGAGGAGTTCGTCGAGTTTGCGCAGCACGCCGAAGAGCTCGGGTTCTCGGGCGTGCTGGCCGGCCCGCTGGTGCGGTCGTCGTACCGGGCCGGCCGCCTCTACCAACAAGCCGCGCTGACGAGGCCCGAAGCCCCCGCCTCGACCTAGTCCGCATATACGTATCCTTAAGGCTTATGGCTAAATCCCACACCACCGCCGAGAACAAGGCCGCGAAAGCGCAGGCAGCAGCCGCTCGCAAGGCCGCCGCGCGGGAGCGCCGCGGCCAGTTGTGGCAGGCGTTCAACATCCAGCGCAAAGAAGACAAGCGTCTTTTGCCGTACATGATCGGCGCGTTCGTGCTGATCGTGGGCGTGTCGGTGGCGGTGGGTTTGTGGGCCGGCGGGTTGACCGCGATCACATTCATCCCGCTTGGTGTAGTGCTGGGCGGCTTGATGATGTTCATCATCTTCGGCCGCCGGGCCCAGAAATCGATCTACCGGAAGGCCGAGGGCCAAACCGGGGCGGCGGCATGGGCATTAGACAACATGCGCGGCAAGTGGCGGGTGAGCCCGGGTGTGGCCGCGACCGGCCACTTCGACGCGGTTCATCGGGTGCTCGGCCGGCCCGGCGTCATCTTGATCGGCGAAGGATCGGCGGCTCGGGTCAAACCGCTGCTGGCCCAGGAGAAAAAACGCACCGCCCGGCTGATCGGCGACACACCGATCTACGACATCGTCGTCGGCANNCGTCAAGCAGATGGACTCGCTGGAATCCCGGTTGGCCGCGCTGGGATCGCGGGCCGGTACCGCCATCATGCCCAAAGGACCACTCCCCAACGCCGGCAAGATGCGCGGCATTCAGCGCACGGTGCGCCGCAGGTAACGTCGCGCGTTATCGCCGAACTACAGCTGTGCCGGTCACCCGATCGTGCAACCCGCGCCCGTCGGAGTCGGCGAACAGCGGTGGGATGACCAAACCGATCAGCAGCCCCCGGGCCGCCAACCGACCAATGCCCAGTCGGCCGTCCAGCGAGATCACCCCGAGGCCCAGCGCCAACTGGCCGGGCGTGAAACCAAACAGCCGCACCGCAACCAGACCCAGCAGAAACCAGACGACCAATACCGCCGTCGACAATGCCTCGATGGGGAGAACGCCGACCCCCAGGGCCAGCGCCGCCAGGCCGTAGGCGATCAGCCAATCGATCAGCAGCGCCGCCAGCCGGCGTCCCATCGGGGCCAGTGATCCGGGCCCGCTCTCGGGCAGCCCGAGCATCTCGCCCGGGTAGGTGGGGCGCGATCCCGACGTCATCGGCCGATCTCCATGGCCCCACAATAGAACCCAAGGCTCCGGGCGACCCGGCTTAACCCGTGCACGGCGGAGTCACCCAACACTGCGCGCATCAACGCGTGACTGGCCACTATGCTCCATAACGCAGGCCGTTGATCACCAAGCGAAGGAGCCTTCCGTGACCGACAAGACGCCCGACGACATCTTCAAACTCGCCAAAGACGAGAAGATCGAGTACATCGACGTCCGCTTCTGTGACCTACCAGGCGCCATGCAGCACTTCACAATTCCGATCTACGCCTTCGACGAGACCGTGTTTGAAGATGGCTTGGCGTTCGACGGCTCCTCGATTCGCGGGTTCCAATCGATCCACGAATCCGACATGCTGCTGCTGCCCGATGCGGAAACCGCGTTCATCGACCCGTTCCGTGCCGCCAGAACGCTGAACGTGAACTTCTTCGTGCACGACCCGTTCACCCTCGAGTCGTACTCGCGCGACCCGCGCAACGTCGCCCGCAAAGCTGAGAACTACCTGATCAGCACGGGCATCGCGGACACCTGTTATTTCGGCCCAGAAGCCGAGTTCTACATCTTCGACTCGGTGAGCTTCGACTCGCGAATCAACGGCTCGTTCTACGAAGTGGACGCGACATCAGGGTGGTGGAACACCGGAGAACCGACCGAGCCTGACGGCAGTCCCAACCTCGGCTACAAGGTCCGCCCCAAGGGCGGGTACTTCCCGGTGGCCCCCACCGACCACTACGTCGACCTGCGCGACACGATGCTCACCCATCTGACCAACGCAGGCTTCGCCCTGGAGAAGGGCCACCACGAAGTGGGCACCGGCGGTCAGGCCGAGATCAACTACAAGTTCAACACCTTGCTGCACGCGGCCGACGACCTGCAGACGTACAAATACATCGTCAAGCAAACCGCCTGGCAGGCCGGCAAGAGCGCGACGTTCATGCCCAAGCCGCTGTTCGGCGACAACGGCTCCGGTATGCACTGCCACCAGTCGCTGTGGAAAGACGGCAACCCGCTCATGTACGACGAGACGGGGTACGCCGGCCTGTCGGACACCGCCCGCCACTACATCGGCGGTTTGCTGTACCACGCGCCCTCGTTACTGGCCTTCACCAACCCGACGGTGAATTCCTACAAGCGCCTGGTTCCCGGCTACGAGGCCCCGATCAACCTGGTCTACAGCCAGCGCAACCGCTCCGCCTGCGTCCGCATCCCGATCACCGGGAGCAACCCGAAGGCCAAACGGCTGGAGTTCCGCTGCCCGGACTCCTCGGGCAACCCGTACCTGGCGTTCGCTGCGATGATGATGGCCGGCCTGGACGGCATCAAGAACAAGATCGAACCGCCACCGCCGGTCGATAAGGACCTCTACGAGCTGCCGCCAGAAGAAGCAGCAAACATCCCTCAGGCTCCTACCCAGCTGTCCGCGGTGATCGACCGTCTCGAGGAAGACAGCGAATACCTCACCGCAGGAGGCGTTTTCACGCCCGACCTGATCGATACGTGGATTGCCTTCAAACGCGACTACGAGATTGCGCCGGTCAACCTCCGGCCCACCCCGTACGAGTTCGCGCTCTATTACGACGTGTAGGCCAGGTTGCCGCAGCCGGGACAACTCGATCAGTCGAATATGCTCTTGTATTGCGGGCAGTAAGCCCCGGTCCCTACACCCATGATCTTGGCGATTGACGTGTCGGCCAATTGTGGGGTCGCCGTCTTCACATCGGCGAGGGTCTTCTCAAACGTAAACCCGTTGGAAAAATCCTTACAAACCGAATGTGCGAGTTCGATCATCGCTTGGTCCGAGCCGCCTGCCCACGTGATCTGAGCGTCCTTGAGCCCTTGCAGGTAACTGTCATCCGTTGCGTCGGCATTTGCGATCGGGGCGGTGCTCACGGCGATAGCGCCCAGAACGGCGGCGAGCGTGGGGGTCAATCGCGCGGTGTTCTTCATCAGTTGGCTCCTCAAGGTGAACGGCCCCCAGTGCTGACGCGGCAGCTCTTAGCATGTCAAGCCGCGCCGCGGCTTGTCTAGCCCGTTAGACGATGGGCACCAGCCGATCTGGACCGCTCAGCACTCACCGCCCCAGCACTGCTGGCCGGGGCAATAGGTCGAATGCGCGATCTTCACCATCGATCCGACGTCTCCGAAACTGACGTTTCTGGAGTCCAAGTTGGCGTGGATGCTCTGGGCAATCGAATCGTAGTTCCAACCCCAGGAGAGATCGTCGCAGACGAGGCGCCCCATCGCGACCAGGGCCTCGTCGTGTTCGGGCGGCCAGCTGAAGCCGGCGCCGCGCAGTTGAGAGAGGTATGCGCCATCTGCGGGATCGGCGGTCGCAATCGCAGCGTTAGCAACCAGGGCGGCGCCAATCATCATGGGGACGGTCAGTCTGGCCAGCCAGCGAGGTGAGGGCATGTGATGCGCTTCCTATCTTCTTGGCGTTCACGAAGTCGTCAGTATGGGGCTCCAAAGCGGCACAAACATGAAGAATAGGTGAGCGCCGAGCGTCGATTTGTCGGGCCCAAAACCCAAAAATCGCGTAAGCAAGTCGACGCTCGACACTTGCGCCGAACGCCGAGATATAAGCCAAGGCGTGCCTCGCCGGCGTGTCGTCACCGCCAGTTATATGTCGCGACCTGAAGCCATGTGGGGCCTAGCGGTCGAGCCCAAGGTCCTTACGGAAGCGCTGCATACCATCGATCTTGTCGGCCAAAGTGGCCTCCGGTCCGGCGTAGAACATCCACGGCATGGTGATGATGCCGGTGATGCCGCCATCCGCGGCGCGCTGATAGTCGGCTGGGGTGAAGGCGTCGGTGAGCGGCGTGAGGACGGTGAAACCGTCCATTGACAGCCCCTTTTCGGCGCGCAGTTCCCGCACCCGGCCAACCGCATCGACGGCACGGTCAGTGCTGATCAGGTCGCCGATCCAGCCGTCGTTGCGGGCAGCGCGCCGCAGGGCGGCGTCGCTGAGGCCACCGGCGTAGACCGGTATCGGCGGCGGCGTTGGTTGCATCTCCAGCCGCGGTGCCTGGAAGAACTGGCCGTCGAACTCCGTCCAACCCGGTTCCCAGAGCGCGCGCATCAAGTTGATGATCTCGTCGGTGCGCTTGCCGCGCGCCGTGAATTGCTCACCCATCAACTCGAATTCCTCGCGGCACCAGCCGACGCCGATGCCGAGCTCTACCCGTCCGGACGCCAAAACCGCGGCGGTTCCAATGGCTTTGGCCGCCGAGTACGGATTGCGCATCGCCGGTATATAGACCGTGTTGACGAACCGCAGCCGCGACGTCACCTGCGCCAGGGCGCCGATCAGAACCCACGGATCAGGCCAGTCGGTGAACGGCTGCCAGCGGCGTTCCCCGTCTTTGGTGTACGGGTACGGGGTGTCGAGGGTCTCCAAGTTCACGACGTGGTCCGGGATCCCGATCCCGTCGTAGCCGAGTTCGTCAGCGGCTTTGGCGATCTCGATGATCTCGCGGGTATTCAGGAATGCGCTGCTGATGTAAAACTTCATTTGGCTTTCCTGGCCCATGACGGCTCGATGAAGACGCCCTCGGCCTCTACAGTGATCCCCGCAGCATCCGAAATGAATCCGCGGGCAAAGACTTTGACGCCCTCCGTGCGCTCAATCCAAGCTTCGGAACGAAGCGGACCCAGCGGCGTGGCACGCAGATATTTCACGGTGATGGTTCCGGTAAAGCGCGCCTTGGACAACCCTTCGCTGGCCGCCTCGCCGAGCATGTGGTCGAGTACCAATGCGCTGACGCCGCCGTGCACCCGGCCGGGCGGGCCTTCGTATGCCGTCCCCAGGATGAACTCGCTTCGGCAGTGCCCGTCGGCGTCGTGGTGGACGACGACCGGCGGGGCGATGGGATTGCACACTCCGACAACGGCGTTACCCAGCGGCAGCGGGCGGCCGTCGACGACAAAGCTCACTCCGACCGGCCTGGTGCGTTGCCGAAGCGACCGGGTGACGGCCTCGATCGCGGTTCGCGCGTTGCCGACGACGTCGTCGTCGGCCTCGCTAAGGATAGTGGCGTCGATGAGGTCCCGGACGGCGTCGGCCAGCGGAGCGTACAGACCCGTCACCCGATCAGCCTCCGCCGCGCTGAGCACCTCGAATAAGGCGTCGGACATGGGGTCGGACGCGCTCGCTCCCTGACTCACGTCCCGAACACCTTGCGCACGACCGCTTTTGCTCGCCGTGTCACCCGCAGGTAGTTATCCAGGAACTCGCTGCCGTCGTCGTTTGGCCAGCCGGCGGCGACCGCGACGGCATTGAGCTGGCGTCCGGGTCCGGGCAGCTGGTCGGTGGCCTTGCCGCGAACCAGCACCAGCGCGTTGCGCGCACGGGTCGCGGTCAGCCACGCCTGCCGCAGCAGGTCCACCTCCTCCTCGGGTACCAGCTCAGCAGCGGCGATCACGTCCAGGGACTCCAGGGTTGAGGTGTTGTGCAGGGCGGTGATGTCGTGCGCGTGCTGCAATTGCAGCAGCTGCACAGTCCATTCGATGTCGGCCAGTCCCCCGCGACCCAACTTCGTATGGGTGTTGGGGTCGGCGCCACGCGGCAACCGCTCGGCCTCGACGCGGGCTTTGATCCGCCGAATCTCAAGCACCGCTTCGGCGGACACGCCGTCAGTCGGGTAGCGCGTCCGGTCGGCCATCAGCAGGAAGCGTTGACCCAGATCCGCGTCGCCGGCCACGGCATGCGCGCGGAGCAGAGCCTGGATTTCCCACGGCTGCGCCCGCTGCGCGTAGTAGGCGGCGTAGGCCTCCAAAGTCCGGACCAGCGGACCGTTGCGACCCTCGGGCCGCAAATTTGCGTCTACTTCCAGCGGCGGGTCGACGCTGGGCGTCCCCAGCAGCGTCCGGACGTGTTCGGCGATCATCGTCGACCAGCGCATCGCCTGGGAATCGTCGACGCCGCTGGCCGGCTCGCACACAAACATCACGTCGGCGTCGGATCCGTAGCCCAGCTCGGCGCCGCCCAGCCTGCCCATGCCGATGACCGCAATAATCCCCGGCGCTTTGCCGCCTCTGGGCAGGTTGGCCCGGATCAGCGCGTCCAGAGCGGCCTGCAGCACGGCGACCCACACCGAGGTAAGCGCCTGACACACATCTCTGACTTCGAGCATGCCAAGCAGGTCCGCGGAGCCAATGCGGGCCAGCTCCCGACGGCGCAGCGCGCGCGCGGCGGCGATCGCCCGCACCGGGTCGGCGTGCCGAGCGGCCGAGGTGATCAGCCCGCGGGCCACCGCGGCCGGTTCGGTCTCGAGCAGTTTCGGGCCGGCCGGCCCGTCGCCGTAACTCTGAATGATCCGTGGCGCGCGCATCAACAGGTCCGGCACATACGCCGAAGTACCCAGCACCTGCATCAGCCTCTTGGCCACCGCGGCCTCGTCGCGCAGCGTGGCCGGATACCAGCGTTCACGGGCCAGCCCCTCGCTGAGTCGGCGGTAGGACAACAGCCCGCCGTCGGGGTCGGGCGCATAGGACATCCAGTTCAGCAGCCTGGGTAGCAACACCGACTGCACCCGACCCCGACGGCCACTCTGGTTCACCAGCGCAGCCATGTGTTTCAGCGCCGTCTGCGGGCCCTCGTAGCCCAGCGCCGCCAGCTGCCGTTCCGCGGCCTCCGACGTCATACCCTTCGACGTCATTCCCGAGGCGGTTTCCAGGCTGGCGGGCCCGATCGACTCCAACAGCGGCTGATAGAAGAGCTTGGCGTGCAGCTGGGACACCCGCAGGTTGTGGTGCTTGATTTCCTCGCGCAGCACCCCTGCGGCATCTAGCCGGCCGTCCGGGCGCATATGGGCGGCGCGTGCCAGCCAGCGCACCGCCTCTTCGTCGTCGGCCTCGGGCAACAGGTGGGTGCGCTTGAGCCGCTGCAGCTGCAGTCGATGCTCGAGCAACCGCAGGAACTCGTAGGACGCGGTGAGGTTGGCCGCATCTTGGCGGCCGATGTAGCCGCCTGCGCTCAACGCGGCCAGCGCATCCACGGTGGAGGCAACGTGCAGCGAGTTGTCGCTGCGGCCGTGCACCATCTGCAACAGCTGAACGGCGAACTCCACGTCCCGCAATCCGCCGGTACCGAGCTTGATTTCGCGGGCGCGGACGTCGGCTGGGACCAGCTGCTCCACCCGCCGGCGCATGTCCTGCACTTCGACCACGAAGTCCTCACGCTCGCAGGCGACCCAGACCATGGGCCTCAACGCGGTCAGATAACGCTCGCCGAGTTCCGCGTCGCCAACCGCCGCCCGGGCTTTCAGCAAGGCCTGGAACTCCCAGGTTTTCGCCCAACGCTGGTAGTAGGCGACGTGCGACTCGACCGTCCGGACCAGCTCGCCGCTGCGACCTTCGGGTCGCAGCCCGGCGTCCACCTCGAAGAACGCCGCCGAGGCGACCCGCATCATCTCGCTGGCCACTCGGGCGCTCTGCGCGTCGGCACGCTCGCCGACGAAGATCACGTCGAAGTCGCTGACGTAGTTCAGTTCGCGGGCACCGCATTTGCCCATCGCGATGACCGCGAGCCGCGGCGGCGTGTCGTCACCGCACACCGTGACCTCAGCCACCCGCAGCGCGGCTGCCAAGGCGGCGTCCGCGATATCGGACAGCTGGGCGGCGACCGCGGTGAAGGGCAACACCGGCTCGTCTTCGACGGTCGGGGCCACATCGAGCGCGGCCAGCACCAGAAGGTGGTCGCGGTACAAGTTCTGCAGTTTGGCTATCGCCGAACCGGGGCCGGCCGAATCAGCCAACACTTCGTCGACGCACGCGTTGAACGTCCGGCGCAGCTGATCCGATGAGGGCAGTTTGACGTCGCCCCGCAACAGCTTCCAGGACTGTGGGTGCGCGACCAGGTGGTCCCCCAATGCCACCGACGAGCCCAGTACCGCGAACATCCGCCCACGCAAGCCGTGTTCGGCGAGCAGGGCGGCGTCGAGCTCGTCCCATCCGGCGTCCAGGCTCTCGGACAGCTGAACCAAGGCCCGCAGCGCGGTGTCGGGGTCCGGTGCCCGCGACAAGGACCACAGCAGGTCGACGTGTTCCCGGTCGTCGTGGTCGGTCCAGCGCAGCTGCGCCAGACGCTCGCCCGCGGGGGGGTCGATCAACCCGAGCCTGCCGACGCCGGGCAGCCTCCGACGTTCGATCCCGGGTTTGGTCACGACCAAGACGGTAGCGCAACCCGCCGATCCCTCGGACCGGCCGTCAGAGGATGTCCGCTACAGAGATGTCTATAAAGACAGGTAGGTGCTCAGTTCATAGGGCGTGACGCGACTGCGGTAGTTCTCCCACTCCGTGCGCTTGTTGCGCAAGAAGAAGTCAAAAACGTGCTCTCCCAGGGCTTCGGCGACCAGCTCGGAAGCCTCCATGGTGCGAATTGCACCGTCGAGGCTGGTTGGAAGCTCGCGATAGCCCATCGTGCGGCGCTCGTCGGGCGTGAGTTCCCAAAGGTTGTCTTCGGCCTGCGGCCCCAACACGTAGCCCTTCTCCACTCCACGCAAGCCGGCGGCCAGCAGCACGGCGAAGGCCAAGTAGGGGTTGCACGCCGAGTCGGGGCTGCGCACCTCTATCCGGCGCGACGACGTCTTGTGCGGCGTGTACATCGGCACCCGCACCAGAGCGGACCGGTTCGCCGCCCCCCAAGACGCGGTGGTGGGCGCCTCACCGCCCTGTACCAGCCGCTTGTACGAGTTGACCCACTGATTTGTGACCAAGCTGATCTCGGCGGAGTGCTCCAGGATCCCGGCGATAAACGACTTGCCTACGTCCGACAACTGCAGCGGATCGTTGGCGCTGTGGAACGCGTTGACGTCGCCCTCGAACAGGCTCATGTGGGTGTGCATGGCTGAGCCGGGGTACTCCCCGAACGGCTTGGGCATGAACGACGCCCGCGCGCCGTTCTCCAGCGCGACCTCCTTGATGACGTAACGGAAGGTCATCACGTTGTCCGCCATCGACAGTGCGTCGGCGAAGCGCAGGTCGATCTCCTGCTGGCCGGGCGCGCCTTCGTGGTGACTGAACTCCACCGAGATGCCCATGAATTCCAGGGCCTCGATCGCGTGCCGGCGAAAGTTCGAGGCGGAATCGTGCACCGCCTGGTCGAAATAGCCCGCGTTGTCCACCGGAATGGGCACCGAACCATCCTCGGCACCGGCCTTGAGCAGGAAGAATTCGATTTCGGGGTGCACGTAGCAGGAGAAACCGAGATCGTTGGCCTTCTGCAGCTGACGCCGCAGCACGTGCCGCGGATCCGCCCACGACGGCGAGCCGTCCGGCATGGTGATGTCGCAGAACATCCGCGCCGAGTGGTGGTGGCCGGAGCTGGACCAGGGCAGCACCTGGAAAGTCGAAGGATCCGGGTTGGCTACCGTGTCGGATTCCGAAACCCGCGCAAAGCCCTCGATCGATGAGCCGTCGAATCCGATGCCTTCCTCGAAAGCACCCTCGAGCTCGGCCGGGGCGATCGCAACCGACTTGAGGAATCCGAGGACGTCGGTAAACCAAAGCCGCACGAAGCGGATGTCCCGTTCCTCCAGCGTGCGGAGGACAAATTCCTTTTGTCGATCCATAACCCGCACCCTAGGCAACCGCTGTTAATAACGTGTTACCGATGCCAAGCCAGAAGCATTGCGGACGTTCCAAATAGGTGCGTCACAGGTTCGTTTAGAGCCGCCTTGCGGCCGCCTAGGCGCGGCACTGCAATGACGCCGGCGGCAACGTCCCCGCGTCGAAGTAGCGCACCACAGCGGTGTCCACACACTCGTCACCGTTGAACACCGCGGTGTGCTGGGTTCCGTCGTAAGTGATCAGCGGAGCACCCAGTTGACGGGCCAAGTCCACCCCGGCCTGATACGGGGTGGCCGGGTCGTGGGTGGTGGAGACCACGACGACCTTGCCGGCGGCCGCCGGCGCTGCGGCGTGCGGTGTCGACGTCGCCGGCACCGGCCACAACGCGCACAGATCCCGCGGGGCGTTCCCGGTGAACTGCCCGTAGCTCTGAAACGGAGCGGCCTGACGGATCTGTTGGTCGGCCGACACCCAGGCCGCCGCGTCCTTCGGGGCCGGCGCGTCGACGCAGCGGATCGCGTTGAACGCATCCTGATCGTTGCTGTAGTGCCCGTCCTTGTCGCGGCCGTCGTAGTCGTCGGCGAGCATCAACAGGTCGCCCGCATCGGTGCGGCGCTGCAGCCCGAGCAGACCACTGGTCAGATACTTCCAGTGCTGTGGGGTGTAGAGCGCGTTGATGGTGCCGGTGGTCGCGTCGGCGTAGCCCAGGCCGCGTGGATCCGATGTCTTGCCGGGCGTGGTGGCCAACGGGTCGACCAGGGCGTGGTACCGGTTGACGAACTGGGCCGGGTCGGTGCCCAGCGGGCAGCCCGGCGAGCGGGCACAGTCCGCGGCGTAGTCGTTGAAAGCCGTTTGGAATCCAGCCATTTGGCTGATGTTTTCCTGAATCGGGCCGACTGTCGGGTCGATGGCGCCGTCGAGCACCATCGTTCGCACATGGTCGCCGAATTCCTCGAGGTAGGCGGTGCCCAACTCGGTGCCGTAACTGAAGCCCAGGTAGCTGATCTGGTCGTCGCCCAGCGCTTGGCGGACAACGTCCATGTCGCGGGCGACGGATGCGGTTCCGACGTTGGCCAGGAACTCGGTACTCATTCGATTGACGCATTGCTGCGCCAACTGCTGATTGACCTGCTCGATGTGCGCCACACCGGACGGGCTGTAGTCGACCATGGGGTCGCGCCGGAAAGCGTCGAACTCGGCGTCGGTGCGGCACCTCACGGCGGGCGTCGAATGGCCGACCCCGCGCGGGTCGAATCCCACCAAGTCGAAATTGCGGGTGATGTCGGTGTTCGCCAGGTCCGCCGCCATCCCGGCCACCATCTCGACCGCCGATCCGCCTGGTCCGCCAGGATTGATCAGCAGCGATCCGATCCGCCGGCCGGTCGCGGGCACCCGGATCACGGCAAGCTTGGCCGCAGATCCGCCGGGTTTGCGGTAGTCAACCGGCACCGAGACCGTGGTGCACTTTGCGGTGGGGACGTTGCTGGTGTCGTTCAGGAACGGATTGCAGCTGCCCCAGTTCACCCGCGGCCCAGCGGCCGGCGCTGGCGGGCTGGGGGTCTGCCCGGAACCGGGTTCTGGAGTGGCGCCGGCAAGGGGCCCGGCAAACGGCAAGGCCATTGCCGTTGGCAGCAACAACACGACTGAAAGCAGCGCCGAGCTGAAGGATCTCAGGCGCGACATGGCAGACATCGTCGCACCTTTCGGAGACCCTTCAAAGGCCCTCAGCAGCGCAAAAGGGTCACGCCTTGGTCTCGTATCGGTAGCCGGCGAAACGCATTTCAGGTCAGCACTTTGCGCCGCTGTGCGGCGTGGTGCCATCGATCAGATACGCCGTTGCATAGTCGTCGACGCAGCTGTTGCCCTGGAAGACCACCGTGTGCTGGGTCCCCTCGAAGGTGAGCAGCGATCCGTGCAGCTGGCCGGCCACCTCGACCCCGGCCTGATACGGAGTGGCCGGATCATGGGTGGTGGAAACCACCATGATGGGCACCAGGCCGGGCACCGAGATGGCATGGGGTTTGCTGCTGGCTGGCACCGGCCAGAACGCGCAGGTTCCCAGCGGCGCGTCACCGGTGAACGTCCCGAAGCTCATGAACGGGGCGAGCTCCCGGGATCGGCGGTCTTCGTCAATGACCTTGGCCCGATCGGTAACCGGCGGCTGGTCGACGCAATTGATCGCCACCCGCGCGTCGGTGGCATTGCTGTAATGGCCGTGCGGATCGCGGCGCATGTACATGTCGGCCAGGGCGAGCAGAGTGTCTCCATGGTTGTCGACCAACTCGGTCAGTCCGTCTGTCAGGTGGTGCCACAGGGTCGGTGAGTACAGCGCCATGATGGTGCCCACGATGGCGTCGCTGTAGCTCAGCCCGCGCGGGTCATTGGTGGGCGCCGGCCTGCCGAGCATCAGGTTGTTCGGGTCGACCAGCGGGTTGATCAGGCTGTGATAGACGTCGACGGCTTTGGCCGAGTCGGTGCCTAGCGGGCAGGTCGGCTGCTTCGCGCAATCGGCGGCATAGTCATTGAACGCATCCTGAAATCCCTTGGCCTGACGGAGGTCGGCCTCGGTCGGATCGGCGTTGGGGTCGACGACGCCGTCCAGGATCATCGCCCGCACGTTCTGCGGGTAGGCCTCGGCGTAGGCGGAGCCGATCCGGGTGCCATACGAGTAGCCGAGATAGGTCAGCTTGGCGTCACCCAGCGCCGCCCGGATGGCGTCCATATCCCGGGCGACGTTGACCGTCCCAACATTCTCCAGAAAGTCATTGCCCATCTTGGCCACACAGCGACCCACGAAATCCTTGGTCTCGTCCTCGATGTGGGCCACACCCGCCGGGGTGTAGTCGACGTTCGGTTCGGTTCGCAGCCGGTCGTTGTCGGCGTCCGAGTTGCACCAGACCGCCGGCCGAGACGAGCCGACCCCGCGCGGGTCAAAGCCCACCAGATCGAACCGCTCGCGCATTTTCTTCGGCAACGTCTGGACCACACCCAGCGCGGCTTCGATACCGGACTCCCCGGGGCCTCCGGGATTGATCACCAGCGAGCCGATTTTGTCCCCGGTTGCGGGAAAGCGAATCATCGCCAGCGCCGCCACGTCGCCGTCGAGATGGTTGTAGTCGACCGGCACGGCGAGCTTGGCGCACATCGCGCCGCCAGGGATCTTCACCTGAGCATTGGTGGTGCGACACGGCGTCCACTCCACCGGTTGGCCCAGTTTGGGGCCCCCCATGACGGCGCGGCCGGCCACCACGTGGACGCATCCCGCCAGGACCAGCGCCACGGCACCGATCGTCGTCCAGATCAGCGGCGTGCGCGCGACCTTGTCGCGGCGAGTCGGGCCCATGCCCACCTATGCTGCCAGAGGGGACAGGATGGCTATTCTCACACCAATCCGACGGTGCAACCGCGTGAAAGAAATGGCACACTGTCAAGAGTCAGACGAACCCGGGGACCTGCCAAGGCCACGAGGATCGACCCGACCAACGCAAGGGACATTGATGTCTGAGCAGACTGTCTATGGGGCTAATCCCGCGGACGCCAACCCATCGGGCCCACGGACCAAGATCCGCACCCACCACCTGCAGAAGATGAAGACCGAAGGCCACAAATGGGCCATGCTGACGGCCTACGACTACTCGACCGCCCGGGTCTTCGACGAGGCCGGCATTCCGGTACTGCTTGTCGGTGACTCGGCGGCCAACGTCGTGTACGGATACGACACGACGGTGCCCGTCTCGATCGACGAGCTGATCCCGCTGGTCCGCGGCGTCGTCCGGGGTGCCCCGCACGCCCTAGTCGTCGCCGACCTGCCGTTCGGCAGCTACGAGGCCGGCCCGGCCGCCGCGCTGGCGGCCGCCACCCGATTCATGAAGGAAGGCGGCGCTCACGCCGTCAAGTTCGAGGGCGGTGAACGGGTAGCCGATCAGATCGCGTTCCTGACCGCGGCCGGCATCCCGGTGATGGCGCACATCGGCTTCACGCCGCAAAGCGTCAATACTCTGGGCGGCTTCCGGGTACAGGGCCGCGGTGACGCCGCAGAACAAACCGTTCACGACGCGATCGCCGTCGCCGAAGCCGGTGCGTTTTCCGTGGTAATGGAGATGGTGCCGGCCGAATTAGCTACTCAGATCACCGGGAAGCTGACCATCCCGACGGTCGGGATCGGCGCGGGTCCGAACTGCGACGCCCAGGTGCTGGTCTGGCAGGACATGGCCGGCCTCAGCAGCGGCAAGCCCGCCCGCTTCGTCAAGCGGTTCGCGGACATCGGCGGCGAACTACGCCGCGCCGCAGTGCACTACGCAGAAGAGGTTGCCGGCGGGGTCTTCCCGGCCGAGGAGCACTGCTTCTGAACGCCGCCCTTCGCGTTTGCGGCCGAGATTGCCGTCATGGCTGCGCTCCAGATCGAACCAACGACCGGCACGGCAATCTGGGCGCAAGACCTGCTGGCTGAATCCGCTACCCCGATAAGGGGCCGCCAATGCGCTTATCTGTTGCCGCGGCACTATCCTCTGCAAAATACTGGGCGATCTCTCCCGAAGCCCTGATAAGAGCCCGCGGCAGTGATAAGAACTTAGGCATTCAGGCAAGATAGAGGTAATGGTTTTGGACCAAACACGCGTCACTCCGGTTGCTGTCATCGGCATGGGATGTCGGCTGCCGGGCGGTATCGACTCCCCTGAGCTCTTGTGGGAGGCATTGCTACGCGGCGATGATCTGATCACCGAGGTGCCCGCCGACCGCTGGGACGTTGACGAGTTCTACGACCCCGAGCCGGGGGTGCCCGGTCGAACGGTGTGCAAGTGGGGCGCGTTCCTGGATGACGTCGCCGACTTCGACCCCGAGTTCTTCGGGATCACCGAAAAAGAAGCGACTGCAATGGATCCGCAGCACCGCTTGCTGCTGGCGGCCTCGTGGGAGGCGATGGAACACGGCGGCTTCAGCAAAGAGACGCTGGCCAGCTCGCGAACCGGGGTGTTTGTGGGGCTGATGCACGACGACTACCAATTCGTGCACGCCGAAGCCCAGACCTTGTCGGGGCCGTACGGATATATGGGCAACAGTTTCGCGATGGGATCCGGGCGCGTCGCGTACACCTTGGGACTAAATGGTCCCGCGATCACGGTTGACACCGCGTGCTCGTCTGGCCTGGCCGCGATCCACCTGGCCTGCCGCAGCCTGCACGAAGGCGAGAGCGATCTTGCGTTCGCGGGCGGCGCTTCGGTGGTGTTCGAACCCCGCAAGGCCGCATCAGGGTCCGCCATTGGCATGTTGTCGCCTACCGGCCGCTGCCACTCGTTCGACGTCGATGCGGACGGGTTCGTCGTCGGCGAGGGTTGCGTCGTGCTACTGCTCAAACGCTTGCCGGACGCGCTGGCCGACGGCGACCGGATCCTGGCGGTGGTGCGCGGCACGGCCGTCAACCAGGATGGGCACACCGTGAACATCGTGACGCCATCGCGTCCCGCGCAGGTCGAGGCGTATCGGACGGCATTGGCAGCGGCGGATGTGGATCCCGGCAGCATCGGGATGGTGGAGGCGCACGGTCCCGGCACACCGGTGGGTGACCCTATCGAATATGCAAGCCTTGCAGAGGTTTACGGCCTAGACAGCCCTTGTGCGCTCGGATCGGTGAAGAGCAATTTCGGGCACACCCAGGCGGCTGCCGGAGCGTTGGGGATGATGAAGGCAGTGCTCGCCGTGCAGCATGGTGTGGTGCCGCGCAATCTCCACTTCAACCGGCTACCTGATGATTTCGCCGAAATCACGACTAATCTCTTTGTGCCGCAGTCGACCACGCCGTGGCCAAGCAACAATCACCAAACGCCACGACGAGCGGCCGTGTCGTCCTATGGGTTCTCGGGAACCAACGTTCACGCGATTGTGGAGCAAGCTCCCGAGGCGGTTGGCGCAGACACACCGTCAGCGCCCATAGTCGGGGGCCCGCTGATGTTCCCGCTTTCCGCCACCTCGGCCGACGGATTGCGGCTCACCGCAAGGAGAGTCGCTGACTGGGTCGACGCAAACGCGGCGGACCTGTCTGCAACGGATCTGGCCTATACCCTCAACCGCCGGCGTGAGCACCGGCCGGTACGCACCGCGGTGTTCGCCGACACCCCGGAGAAGCTGTCCGTCCGGTTGCGCGAGGTCGCCGATGGCGACTTCCCCTATCAGGCGGCGGTGGGCAGAGACGATCGAGGCCCGGTGTGGATTTTCTCCGGGCAAGGCTCGCAATGGGCGGCGATGGGCGCCGAACTACTGGCCACCGAACCGGTATTCGCCGCGGCCGTCGCGGAAGCTGAACCCCTGATCGCCGAGGAGTCCGGGTTTTCGGTGACCGAGGCGATCTCGGCACCCGAGACGGTGGCCGGCATCGAGCGGATTCAACCCGCGCTGTTCACCATGCAGGTCGCGCTGGCCGCCACCATGAGGTCATACGGGGTGCAGCCGGGTGCGGTGATCGGCCACTCGATGGGCGAGGCCGCGGCGGCGGTCGTGGCGGGAGCACTATCACTGGAGGACGGCGTGCGGGTGATCTGCCGCCGGTCCCGGTTGATGTCCACGATCTCCGGTTCCGGCGCCATGGCATCGGTGGAATTGCCTGCCCAGCAAGTGCTCACGGAACTAATGGCACGAGGGGTCAACGGCGACGTCGTGGTGGCCGTGGTGGCATCACCGAAGTCCACCGTCATCGGTGGGGTCACCGAGACCGTGCGCGAACTCGTCGCCGGATGGGAGCAGCGCGAGGTGATGGCCCGTGAGGTGGCTGTGGACGTCGCGTCACACTCCCCGCAAGTCGACTCAATCCTCGACGATCTGGCCGATGAACTGGCCGACCTCAACCCCATGACCCCAAAGGTTCCCTTCTACTCCTCGACCATGTTCGACCCGCGGGACGAGCTGGAGTGCGATGGCTGGTACTGGGCGGACAATCTGCGTCACACCGTGCGGTTCGCCGCGTCCGTACAGGCGGCGCTTGAGGACGGCTTCCGGGTGTTCGCGGAGCTGGCACCGCACCCGCTACTGACCCACGCCGCCGAGCAAACGGCGGAAAGTCTGGGTATGCCGATCGCCGCTCTCTCCGCCATGCGCCGGGAGCAGGAGCTGCCGGAAGGTTTACGCGGCTTCCTGGCGGATCTGTACAGCGCCGGCGCCGCGATCGATTTCTCGTTGCGCCACCCCCACGGTCGGCTGGTGGACGTGCCCCTGCCGGCGTGGAATAACCGTCGGCTGTTCCTGGAACGCGCCGATCAGCATTCGTCCGCGAGCGGCGGTCGCACGGTTGCGGTGCACCCGCTGATGGGGGCGCATGTGCAAGTCCAGGAGCAGCCCGAGCGGCACGTTTGGCAGGGCGAAGTCGGTACCGACGCGCAGCCTTGGCTGAGCGACTACCAATTACATGATGCGGCTGCCCTTCCGGGCGCCGCCTATTGCGAGATGGCGTTGGCCGCGGCGCGCACGGTTCTCGGCGAGGCGTCCGAACTGTGCGATATCCGGATCGAGCAGATGCTAATGCTCGACGAAGAGACCCCGATCGGCGCCGTCGCGTCGCTGGAGGCGCCGGGTGTGCTCCGATTCGCCGTGGAAACGCTCAAAGATGGCAAACACGCCCGGTGGGCCACCGCAGTCCTGCGCGCGGTCGAGGACGCAGATCAACCACCTGCCGTCGACATCGCCGAGTTGCTGGCCACACATCCCCGCCGGGTGGACGGCGCGCAGGTTCGAGAGTGGTTCGACCGGCGTGGTGTTCGATTCGGTCCCGCTTTCACCGGACTGACGTGCGTACACACCTCCGAAGGGACGGACGATACGGTACTGGCCGAGGTCGCACTGCCCCTTCTGCTCCGGTCCCAGCAATCCGGCTATCTCACGCACCCGGCGTTGCTGGCCGCCTGCTTCCAGTCGGTGGAAGCGCATCCCAGTGTGGAGCAGATCGCAAACGGCAGTGCGCTGTTTCTTTTGGGTGTGCGTCAGCTGCGTGCCTACGGATCCACCCGCAAGGCACGCTACTGCTTAACGCGGGTGACCAGTGCCGACACCACCGGCGTCGTGGCTGACCTCGACATCCTGGACGAGCACGGGACAGTTCTGCTGACGCTGCGCGGGCTCGAGCTGGGCCTGGAGATTGGGGCCCAAACCAGCGATCGCGATCGCGTGCTCGGCGAGCGGCTGCTGACCATCGAATGGCAGCGGCGAGAGTTACCCGAAACAAGCCACGCCGACCCCGGGTCCTGGCTGCTGATTACAGCCTCCAGCTCCGCGGATGTCCTGGCGAACAAGCTCACCGACGCGTTGAAACTCGGCGGCGCGCAATGCGCGTCGATGTCGTGGCCGCTGTCCGCAGACACGACGTCTAAAGCCTCCCAGCTTCGGGATTATCTCGGCTCGAACGTGATCGACGGATTGGTCGTGCTAACCGGGTCCGAGGATGGCGAAGCGGACCAGGAGTGCGCGGTCCGCGGCAGGGAGCACGTACGGCACCTGGTCCGAATCGCCCGCGAGCTACCAGATATCCCGGGCGAGCCACCTCGTCTGTTCGTCGTGACCGGGGGCGCCCAGACGGTATTGGCCGGCGACCCGGTCAACCTGGAGCAGGCTGGGCTGCGCGGCCTGATGCGCGTGATCGGCAACGAACATCCCGAGTTGCGGCCTACCCAAATCGATCTCGACGAGGACACCGATGTCGATTGCCTGGCACGGCAATTTCTGCACCGGTCCGACGAGGACGAGACCGCGTGGCGCGGTGGCCTGTGGTACACCGCCCGCCTGAGCCCCGCTCCGCTGGGCCCCGACGATCGGCAAACCGCCGTCGTGGACCACGCGCAGGACGGTGTGCGCCTGCAGATCCGCACGCCTGGTGACCCTGAAACAATTGAGGTGACCGCGTTCGACCGCGTCCCGCCGGAGCCGGGAGAGATCGAGGTCGCGGTCACCGCGTCCAGCATCAACTTCGCCGACGCTCTGATCGCGTTCGGTCGATACCCCACTGTCGACGGGGTTGCGCCACAGCTCGGTATGGATTTCGCCGGAGTCGTGACCGCGGTCGGACCCGACGTGAAGACTCATCAAGTCGGTGACCATGTCGGCGGCTTCTGCAAAACCGGCAGTTGGGCGAACTTCGTCACCTGCGATGCGCGCGTCGCCGTCACCCTTCCCCCCGGGCTGACGGACGAGGTGGCGGCCGCGGTCCCCACCGCGCACGTCACCGCGTGGTACGGACTGCACGAACAGGCCAGGATTGACGCCGACGACCGGGTGTTGATCCACTCCGCCACCGGCGGCGTGGGCCAGGCGGCGATCGCGATCGCCCGCGCCGCGGGAGCCGAGATTTTCGCTACCGCCGGCAGCGAGAAGCGTCGACAGTTGTTGCGCGATATGGGAATTACGCACGTCTATGACTCACGCAGCACCGAGTTCGCCGAGCAGATCCGCCGCGATACCGACGGATACGGCGTCGACATCGTGCTCAACTCCCTTACTGGCGCCGCGCAACGAGCCGGGCTCGAATTGCTTTCCGTCGGTGGACGATTCGTGGAGATCGGCAAATCCGACGTCTACGGCAACACCCGGCTGGAACTATCGCCGTTCCGGCGCAACCTCACCTTCCATTACGTCGATCTGGCGCTGATGGCCCAGAGCCACCCGCGGCGGATCGGCGATCTGCTGGGCACGGTGTACCGGCTTGTCGCCGAAGGTGAACTGGCACTGCCGGAAATCACTCACTACCCGCTTCGCGAAGCGTCCACGGCCGTCCGTGTGATGAGCGCCGCGGAACATACCGGCAAGTTGGTGCTCGACGTGACCCACGCCGGGCGCAGCAACGTCGTGGTGCCGCCGCAGAGTGCCCAGGTCTTCCGCCAGGATGGCTCCTACATCGTCACCGGCGGTCTGGGTGGTCTCGGGCTCTTCCTCGCCGAGAAGATGACTTCCGCAAACGGTGGAGCGGGCTGTGGCCGCATCGTGCTCACCTCCCGCTCGCAGCCCACACCCAAGGTGTTGGAGACGATCGAGCTCATCCAGGCGATGGGCGGCGACATCGTCGTGGAGTGCGGCGACATCACCGCACCCGGCACCGCCGAGCGGTTGGTTGCGGCCGCCACCGCCACCGGACTCCCGCTGCGCGGTGTCCTGCATGCGGCGGCGGTGGTCGAGGACGCCACGCTCGAGAACATCACCGACGAGCTGATCGACCGGGACTGGGCGGCCAAGGCCAGCGGCGCTTGGAACCTGCATACGGCCTTGCAAGAAAGGGAAGCCGGACAGTCACTGGACTGGTTCTGCTCATTCTCCTCGGCGGCCGCGCTGGTGGGCTCGCCCGGCCAGGGCGCATATGCCGCGGCCAACAGCTGGTTGGACGGCTTCAGCCACTGGCGGCGCGCTCAAGGGCTGCCGGCGACGTCCATCGCGTGGGGAATCTGGGGCGGTATCGGCCGTGCGGCGGCAGTGGCAGAAGGCGCCGATATCGCGATTACTCCGAACGAAGGCGCACATGCGTTCGAGGCGCTGCTGCGCCACGATCGCGCGTACACCGGGTATGCGCCAATGACGGGAACGCCTTGGGTGACCGCTCTCGCGCAACGCTCCAAGTTCGCCGAGCTGTTCCGGGACACGGGCAAAAAGTCAACGGGCACAAGCAAACTCCTTACCGAGTTGAAGGCGCTCCCGATGGAGGAATGGACCCCTCGGCTGCGTCGGCTGGTTTCTGACAAACTCTCCAAGATCTTGCGCCGCGCCGTCGATCCGGACCGCCCCCTATCCGAGTACGGCCTGGACTCGCTGGCCAACCTCGAGTTGCGCAACTATTTCAAGGAAGAAACGGGGATACGCATCACCCCAAGCGATATCTCCACGGCTAACGGTTTGGCGGAAGCGCTGTATGAGTATTTGACCGCCGAAGGAGACGGAGCTACCGCGGAGCCGGTCAAGCCGGTCCAAATCCGCCGGAAGAAAACCCAACCGGATCCGGACTTGGCCACCGTTAAAAATGATTAAGATATTGGTTAACGGAAGGTGAGTGATCAGGGTCAAGCGTGCCGTCTCCGTATGGCACGCTATGGGGTGACGCACGACCGTTCATGACCGTCCGCAACCGCGGCACGCGCCCTTATCGGAGCCGAAAATGCCTTCAAAAGCGCCAAAAACCTCCAGCCATCTGGAGGTGGAGCGCAAGTTTGACGTCGACGAATCGACGGTGACACCGTCGTTCGAAGGCATCGCTGCGGTGGCCCGGGTCGAGATAGCGCAAGTCGAATCGCTGGACGCCACCTACTTTGACACCCCCAAGCAGGACTTGGCGCACAACAAGATCACCCTGCGCCGCCGCACCGGCGGCCACGACGCCGGTTGGCACCTGAAGCTGCCGGCCGGCCCGGACGCGCGCACCGAGATCCATGCGCCGCTTGACGCGTCAGCTGAAGACACCGTGCCAAGCGAATTGCTGGATGTGGTGTTGGCGATCGTTCGCGACCGTCCCGTTGCGCCGGTTGCGCGCATCACCACCAAACGCGAAAGCCAGTTGCTGTACAGCGCGCTGAACACTGCGCTGGCGGAGTTCAGCAATGATCACGTGATCGCCTGGGCCGCTGATTCCTCGGGGGGGCCCGACTCGGAACCGCAGCAACAGGAGTGGCGCGAGTGGGAGCTGGAGCTCGTCGGGACGAACGGGTCTCCGGACACCGAACTGTTGAGCCGGTTGGGCAATCGGCTGCTCGATGCCGGTGCCGCACCCGCCGGGCACGGCTCCAAACTGGCGCGGGTGCTCGGCGCAACGGCGCAGTCCAATGGCGCCGCGCCGGCACCTACGGATCCGCTGCACCGTGCGGTGGCCGAGCAGGTCGACGAACTGTTGGTGTGGGATCGGGCGGTACGCGCCGACGCCTACGACGCGGTACACCAGATGCGGGTAACCACCCGCAAGATCCGCAGCCTGTTGCGTGACTCGCACGATTCATTCGGCTTGGTGGACGGCGACTCGGTCCTCGACGAATTGCGTGAGCTTGCCGGCGTCCTGGGCGTGGCCCGCGATGCGGAGGTGCTCGCCGAGCGCTACGAGCGCCAGCTGGACCAGCTGGCACCGGAGCTGGTGCGTGGGCCCGTATGGGAGCGCCTGGTCGCCGGCGCCCGGCGCCGCTACGAGACCGGGTTGCGGCGGTCGCTGATCGCGATGCGGTCGCAGCGATACTTCCGCTTGCTCGACGCCCTCGACTCGATAGTGGCCGAAATTCCTGACGCTCAGTCGGACCAGAAAGCAACGCCGGTCACCATTGATGCCGCCTACAAAAAGGTCCGAAAGGCCGCGAAGGCGGCCGACAGCCAGGGGCAGGACGAAGACCCCGACTCCCCCGAGACCGAGGCCGAGCACGATCAAGACGCGGCGCTGCACCTGATCCGCAAGCGCGCCAAGCGCCTTCGCTACACCGCGGCCGCCACGGGCGAGGACGAGGTATCCAAGCAAGCCAAGGCCATCCAGACGCTGCTCGGTGATCACCATGACAGCGTGGTCAGCCGCGAGAACCTGGTTGAGCAGGCCGAAGTTGCCCATGTCGCCGGCGAGGACACCTTCACCTACGGCCTGCTCTACCAACTGGAGACCGAACTGGCCGACAGTTGTCGCGCACAGCTCGGTGACGCGCTGCACAAACTCGACAAGTCGGTGCGCACAGCGCGGGGCTAGTGCCCAATCCTCCACGAAAGTGCAACTGGCGACGGCTCTACTCGGTAAACGCCCAGCTGAACGCACTCTCGCGGCCAGCACTGCGGGGCGGACGAGTTGGCCTCTAAGCCGGATTCTGTTCCGCACCGCCGTGGCGTAAGCGACGGCGGCACAGCGGCGACCATCCATCTGGACACACCGTTGCCGGGTGCCTCGAGCGGCCTACCCGCAGGCTCGGGCGAGCAGCCCTCGAACGCCTGCGCAGCCGCACCTCCGGTGCGACCTTCTTGGCCTTGCTTCGGGTGGGGTTTGCCTAGCCACTCCGGTCACCCGGAATGCTGGTGCGCTCTTACCGCACCGTTTCACCCTTACCACCACGTGGGTGGCGGTCTGTTTTCTGTGGCACTTTCCCGCGAGTCACCTCGGATTGCTGTTAGCAATCACCCCGCTCTGTGAAGTCCGGACTTTCCTCGACTCTCGCCACGTGGGCGTGAGCCGCGGCCGCCCGGCCAACTCGTCCGCGACGAATACGGTACCCCGTCGCTTAATCTCCAGGCCAGCGCGGTGGCGTCCGGCGTTTGCCGGTGCTCGACCATTGCCCAACACTGACTCTTGGTGTCAGGCTGACCGAATGACAGAAACCGAAGGGTTCATCGACCAAGCCGCAACCGGGCTCGCGGAGCCGCAGCCAATGTACAAGGTATTGCGCGAGACGAACCCGGTGTTTCGGTCGCCAGGCGTGGTGGTTCTCAGCCGCCTGACCGACATCGAGATGGTGCTCAAACACACGGAGCTGTTTTCGTCGAATATGGATGCGGTCGATCTGGGCACTATCCGGCCACTCATTCCGTTGCAAGTCGATCCGCCCGAGCACGCGAAGTACCGTCGCATCCTCGATCCGCTGTTCACCCCGCGGGAGATGAACCGTCGCGAACCACAAGTAGCCGCGCTGGTGAACGAGATGATCGACCGGTTCGCCGACCGGGGCGAGTGCGATTTCCACGAAGAGTTCGCGGTGCCGTTTCCCTGCACGGTCTTTCTGCAATTGCTGGGCCTGCCGCTGGAAGATCTCGACAAGTTTCTGGAATGGAAGGACGCCGTGATCCGCCCAGAGGGCGCCGCGGGCTACGACGGCCGGCACGACGCCTCAGCACCGGTGGCGCTAGAGATTTACGAATACTTCGAGAAGGCCATCGACGACCACATCGCCAGCCCGCGCGACGACGTGCTGTCCGCGATGATCGAGGCGAACCTCAAAGAGGAGGGGCGGCCGTTGTCCCGCGAGGAGCTACTCGACATCTGCTTCCTGTTCCTGATCGCGGGACTCGACACAGTCACCGACTCGCTGGACTGCTTCTTTGTGTACCTGGCACGACACCCCGACCACCGTCATCAGCTGGTCGAGGATCCCGATGTGCTGCCGCATGCGATCGAGGAGTTGTTGCGCTGGGAGACGCCGGTGCCCGGTGTCGCTCGGGTGGCCATGCAAGACGTCGAGGTGGGAGGATGCCCGATCAGTAAGGGCGAACGGGTCAGCCCGCTACTTGGTGCGGCGAATACGGACCCGGCCGAATTCCCCGATCCCGAGCTGGTTGACTTCAATCGCAACCCGAACCGGCACCGCGCGTTCGGCGGAGGTCCGCACCGTTGCCTGGGATCCCACCTGGCCCGCATGGAGCTGCGGGTGGCGATGCGCGAATTCCACCGGCGCATACCGAATTACCAGATCAAGCCCGGCACCGAGCTGGTCTTTACGGCAGCGCTGCGCTCGGTGGAATCGTTGCCACTGGTCTTTCCGGTGCCATGACCCAGGTATCCGTCGATGTCGACCGCTGCACCGGCCATGGGCGCTGTTACACCTTGGCGCCCAATGTCTTCGACGCCGACGAGGTCGGCCACGCCATCGTGCTCGTCGGGGAAGTCTCCGATGAACTCGAGGCGCAGGCCGTCGCCGGTGAGCGGAACTGCCCGGAGGGGGCAATCACGCTATCGGCGAGTCACAAATAACTGGTCTGGTTCACCAGCCGCACCGAAGACGCTCCGTCGGAATAGAACTCGGCGATGCTTAGCGATGCCAGGTCAAGATGCAACCGATACAGAATTCCCGGGCCGGCCTCCAGTGCGAGCCGCAGCAGCATCTTGATCGGCGTCACATGTGATACCAGCAGAACCGTCGCGTCTTGGTGTCCGGCCACGATCCGGTCGCGTGCCCTGGATACGCGCTCAAGCGCTTCGTCGAAGCTTTCACCGCCCGGGGGCGTGGTCGCGGTGTCACGTAGCCAACGGCTATGCAGGTCCGGATCACGTTGTGCGGCCTCGGCGAAGGTCAACCCTTCCCAGGCCCCGAAATCGGTTTCAATCAGGTCGTCGTCGACGGTGACGTCCAGACCCAGCGCCTTGGCGGCCGCCGTCGCGGTGTCGTACGCGCGTTGCAATGGCGATGAGATCACGGCGGCGATCCCGCCGCGCTGCGCCAGATACCGCGCCGCCGCCGCTGCCTGCCGCCGTCCCAATTCGGTCAGCTCCGGGTTGCCACGCCCGGAGTAACGCCGCTCCACCGACAATGCGGTCTGCCCATGTCGCAGCAGCAGCAGCTGGGTCGGTGCACCGCGCGCGCCCGTCCAGCCGGGCGCTGCCAGGGGTTGTGTCGCTTTCGCAGGCTCATCCACGGTCGCAGGAGCATTCTCTGCCCCGCCGTCGATCTCAGCTTCGGCGTCCATGGCCTCGTTCGCCAACCGATCGGCGTGCTTGTTGCGCTCACGCGGAATCCACGTGTACCTGATCCGGTCGAACCGCGCCGCCACCTTCCGGGCCTCGGCATTCAGCTCGATGAGGTCGGGGTGTTTGACCTTCCACCGCCCGGACATCTGCTCGACGACCAGCTTGGAATCCATGAAGACCGCGACCTCGGTGGCACCCACTTCCACGGCAGCGTCCAAACCTGCTATCAGGCCGCGGTATTCGGCGACATTGTTGGTCGCTCGCCCGATCGCCTGCTTAGCCTCGGCCAGCACGGTCGTGCGGTCCGCGCTCAACACCACCACGCCGTATCCGGCCGGCCCAGGGTTGCCTCGCGAGCCGCCGTCGGCTTCGATGACAACTTCCACTAGTCGAATCCCTTGACCCGCAAGAGGATCGCGTTACATTCCGGGCAGCGCACCACCTCGTCCTCGGCGGCCGCAGTGATGCCGGCGAGGTCGCCACGGCCGATCTCGATCCGGCAGGCACCACACCGATGTCCCAGCAGTGCCGCGGCACCCGGCCCTCCCCCGGCGCGCTGGCGCTCGTAGAGCGCAGACAGGGCCGGGTCCAGCGTCGCGGTCAGCACGTCGCGCCGCGATAAATGCTGCTGACGGGCCTGCCCGATTTCGGCAAGTGCGGCGTCCAGTGCCAGTTGCGCGCTGGCCAGGTCAACCTGCAGCGCATCGATTGCCTGCAGCTCGGCGTTCAGCTGGGCATCCACTTCCTCGCGGCTCTCCATCACCTCCAGCAAGGAATCTTCCAGGCTGCTCTGGCGTCGTTGCAGGGTCTCAAGCTCGTGCTGCAAATCCGACTGGTGCTTAGGGTCCGTCGTACCCGAACTGAGTAGCTTGCGGTCTCTGTCTTCGCGCTGGCGCACCGCGTCGATCTCCGACTCGAATCGCGACACCTGGCCATCCAGATCTTCCAACGTGATGCGCGCCGCGGCCAGCCGGTCGTTGACGGCACTGTGCTCAGCCTGTATCGACTCGTAGGCCTCTCGCTCCGGCAGATGGGTGGCCCGATGCGCGATCTGGGACAGCTCAGCATCCAGCTTCGCCACCTCTAATAGCGACCGCTGCTGTGCTACTTCGGCTTTCATGACTGATCTCTCCAGGGCTCGACGTGCTCGACGTTCCAAGGGTCGGTGCGGATGGTGCTCACACGCACCTGCAGGGCCGCGAACCGCGACCTCAGTACGTTGGCCGCCTGTTCGCACCACGGGAATTCGCTTGCCCAATGCGCGACGTCGACCAGGGCGACGTCCGAAGCCCGGCGGTGTTCGTCGGCCGGATGGTGTCGCAGATCTGCCGTGACGTACGCCTGCACGTTCGCTGCCGCCGCGGTTGCCAGGAGCGAGTCGCCGGCGCCACCGCAGACCGCAACCCGCGACACCGGCATGTCGGGGTCCCCAGCGGCGCGCACACCCCAGGAGGTTCGCGGCAAAACGGCGCCCACACGGGAGACGAAGGCGCTCAGCGATTCGGGTTGGGGCAGGGTGCCGATGCGGCCCAGCCCGGCGTCGCTGGGCGCCGGCACCATCGAGAAGATGTCGAACGCCGGCTCCTCGTAGGGATGCGCGGCGCGCATCGCCGATAACACATCGGCCCGCAGTCGCGGGGGTGCGACGACCTCGAATCGGTCTTCGGCGACTCGCTCGACGTTGCCGATGCTGCCTATTGCGGGCGATGCCCCGTCATGCGGCAGGAACTGCCCGATGCCTTCCACGCTCCAGCTGCAATGCGAATAGTCGCCGATCTGGCCGGCGCCGGCCGCAAATACCGCCGCCTGCACCGCCGCCGCGTTCTCGCGCGGCACATAGACGATCCACTTGTCGAGGTCAGCCGCGGCGGATCGTGGCTCGAGCGCGGCCTCAACGCGGAGGCCAAGGGCGTCAGCCAGTGCGTCGGAGACACCGGGTGACGCCGAGTCGGCGTTGGTGTGCGCGGTGAAAAGCGAACGCCCGGTTCGGATCAGGCGATGTAAGAGCGCACCCTTGGGCGTGTTGGCCGCGACGGTGTCGACCCCCCGCAATAGCAGCGGGTGATGGGCCAGCAGCAGACCGGCATCGGGAACTTCGTCAACCACAGCCGGGGTCGCGTCCACCGCGATGGTCACCGAATCAAGCGCATCCTCGGGGTCACCGCACACCAGCCCAACCGAATCCCACGGTTGGGCAAGGCGGGGTGGGTAGGCCTCATCCAGCACCTCGATGACGTCGGCCAGCCGAACGCTCACCGGCGCCTCCCGTCGTTCGCGATGTCCTGAACCAGCAACGGCCACTCCGCGCGGACCGCCGCCCGTAGATAGCGATCGCCCAGGCCCACGAACGTGTCGCACCGGCGGACCGCGATTCCGTTGTTCAGCAGGCGTTTTCGGATGACTTCGGCGTCGCGCATGCGGAACAGCACAAACGGGGCCCTGCCGTCGACCACATCGGCGCCCACCGATGCCAGACCGGCCGCCATTTCGGAACGCAACGCGGCCAATCGCACCGCATCGGCCGCGGCTTCGGCGACGGCTTCGGCAGCGCAGCAGGCTGCAATGGCCGCCAGTTGCAGCGTCCCCACCGCCCAGTGCGCGCGCTGTCTGGTCAACCGGGCCAGTACATCTGGCGAGCCAAGCGCGTAGCCCACCCGCAGTCCCGCCAAAGACCACGTCTTCGTCAAACTGCGCAGCACCAGCACGTCCGGAAGTGAGTAACCGGCCAGCGAGTCCGGCTCACCGGGAACCGCGTCGGCGAACGCTTCGTCGATCACCAGGATTCGTCCCGGCCTGCGCAGCGCAAGGAGCTGCTCGCGACGGTGCAGCACCGACGTGGGGTTGGTCGGATTGCCCACCACGACCAGGTCGGCGTCGTCGGGCACCCCGCCGCTATCCAAGACGCTATCCAGACCGAACGGCGGATCGAGCACGACATGATGTACCGGCACACCGGCCCCAGATAGCGCCACCGCCGGTTCGGTGAACGAGGGCGCGATGACCGCCGCCCGCCGCGGACGCAGGTTGGGCAACAAAGCGAACCCCTCGGCCGCCCCGGCCAGCGGCAGCACCTCGTCGCGGGCCCGGTTATGCCGCCCGGCGACCGCGTCTTGCGCCAGACGCGCATCCTCGACGCTGGGATAGGAAGCCAGATCCGGCAGCCGAGCCGCCAGCCGTTGCACCAGCCAATCCGGCGGTTGGGCCTGACGGACGTTGACGGCGAAGTCCAGCATGCCGGGCGCGACGGCCTGGTCACCGTGGTAGCGCGCCGCTGCAAGCGGGCTCGGATCCAGCATCGCCATCAGGGAAACACTAGTGCGGCGCCGACGATGTCGACATCGGCGGTGCGCCCCGCACGGGCGGCTATTACTGTTTGTCGACTTTGTCGGCGATCTGACCTGCGACCTTGACGGCGAAGTCTGCCGGGTCCTTGCGCATCAACGCAATATCGATCGCCACGTTGTTGTGTACGGTCAGCGCCCGCTGGAAAGTGATGATCGTCGGGGGCGAGTTGAAGTTAACGGTGTTCGTCACGGTAACGCTCAATGTTCCGTTGGCGTTGGAGAAAGGTCCCGTCTTCCAGCTGAGCTCGGGGAGGTCCGCGCTGGCAGGCATGGTGAATTGGCGGTCGGCACAGGCCGGCCAGCGCTGGGAGGAGTTGGTGAAGAAGTCATTCGCCTCCTTAGCGGAGGGGAACAGCACGAGCGCTTGCGCAAGCTCGATGTCCTGGTCGTTGTTCAGGGATGTGACGTCGTCGTCCCCGCTGACCGCGGTGTTGCCGCTGCCGGCGTATACGGGTGTCCCCACCGGGCCCAGGATGTACAGGCACTCGTCGGGGAATTTCCACGCCCCGCTCGTCGGCGGCGGGTCGCTCGAAAGCTTGTCGATCTTGTCTTTGCTCTTCGATCCAGTGACGCCCAGCAAGCTGTCGATCTCGGCCGGCGTGAGCAAAAGATTCGCCAGCGCTGCCTGCGCGACCGGAGGCTTCGATGAAGTCGTGGTCGTGGATGACGACGCGGGGCCACTCTGGTTTCCGCCGCCGCACGAGACGATCAAGATCGAGACAACGGCGACGGAGAATGCGGCACTCAATTGGCGCATGCGTTGATCACCCTTCAATGGATCCCCATTTCAAATGCCGCGAGCGAAAGGAGCACATCCGGAACCGGCGGTTCACGCCGATCCGCAGTCGTCGACAATGGGACCGTGACAGATACGATCTCGGCCGGGGCCGACGCACAACCCGGCCCGGGGGAAGCGCCGCAACTGGTGATCTTCGATCTCGATGGCACCCTCACTGATTCCGCGGAAGGCATCGTCGCCAGCTTCCTGCATGCGCTCAGCCAAGTCGGCGCCGCGGTGCCCGAGGGTGACCTGGCCGCCCGGATCGTCGGCCCGCCGATGGATGACACCTTTCGCGCCCTGGGACTCGGCGAGTCCACCGACGCGGCGATAACGGCCTTCCGCGCCGAATACGGCACCCGGGGCTGGGCGATGAACACCGTGTTCGACGGGATCGTCGCGTTGCTGGCCGACCTGCGCGCCGCCGGTGTCCGGCTGGCTGTGGCCACGTCCAAGCTGGAACCGACGGCACGGCTGATCCTCGCCCATTTCGGGCTCGAGCAGCATTTCGAGGTCATCGCGGGTGCGAGCCCGGATGGCTCGCGCAAGACTAAAGAGGAGGTTTTGGCCCACGCGCTGGAGCAGCTACAGCCGCTGCCCGAACTTGTGTTGATGGTCGGTGACCGCAGCCACGACGTGGACGGGGCGGCCACGCACGGTATCGCCACCGTGGTCGTCGGGTGGGGTTACGGGCAGGACGACTTCGCCGACGGGCGCAGCAGCACCGGCGTGACACACGCCCCGACGATCGACGAGCTGCGGAGGGCTTTAGGTGTCTAAAAGGGTGTCTGAGGCTCTGCACGTGACCTTCGTCTGCAGCGGCAACATCTGCCGGTCGCCGATGGCCGAGAAGATGTTCGCCGACCAGCTGCGCCGGCGCGGCCTCGGTGATGCGGTGCGGGTGACCAGTGCGGGCACCGGAAGCTGGCACGTCGGCGAAGGCGCCGACGTACGGGCAAACCGGGTGCTGCGCGCGCATGGTTACTCCACGAACCACCGCGCCGCGCAGGTCGGCGACGACCATTTGGCGGCCGACATGGTGGTGGCCTTGGGCCGCAACCACCTTCGGCTGTTGCGGGAGCTGGGCGTCGACGACGACCGGGTGCGGATGTTGCGGTCGTTCGATCCGCGCTCGGCTGCTCATGCCCTCGACGTCGAGGATCCCTACTACGGCGACCACGACGACTTCGAACAGGTTCTCACTGTCATCGAGGCCGCGTTGCCGGGTCTGCACGACTGGGTGGACGTGCGACTCGCGCAGAACGGACACGGTTGATGCCCCGTTTCCTGCCGCGTCTGGCGTTCCTGCTGCGGCCGGGCTGGATAGCGCTGGCTCTGGTGGTCGTCGCTTTCACCTACCTGTGCTTTACGGTGCTCGCACCATGGCAGCTGGGCAAGAACACCAGAACATCGCGGGAAAATCAACAAATCGAGTATTCGCTCAGCACACCGCCAGTTCCGCTTAAAACCATTCTGCCACAGCAGGATTCATCGGCACCGAATGAGCAGTGGCGCAGAGTGACGGCGACCGGCCATTATCTGCCGGACGTGCAGGTGCTGGCCCGGTTGCGGGTGGTCGACGGAGACCAGGCGTTCGAGGTGCTGGCACCGTTTGTCGTCGACGACGGACCGACCGTGCTGGTCGACCGTGGCTACGTGCGCCCCGAGCCGGGCTCTCACGTTCCTGAGTTCGCGCGACCACCGCAGGAAGCCGTCACCCTCACCGCACGGCTGCGGGACTCCGAACCGCTCCTCAAAGACAAGGAGCCGTTCTCCAGGGACGGTGTCCAACAGGTGTATTCGATCAACACCGCTCAGGTTTCGACGCTGACCAAAGTGCCGCTGGCCGGGTCGTATCTGCAGTTGGTCGAAGACCAATCCGGTGGGCTCGGCCTGATCGGCGTGCCGCACCTGGACGCCGGGCCGTTTTTGTCCTACGGCATCCAGTGGATTTCGTTCGGCATCCTCGCGCCCATCGGGTTGGGCTATTTCGCCTACTCCGAGATCCGCGCCCGCCGCCGCGAAGCGGATCAAACGCCGGCACCGGAGGCTCCGAAAACCGTCGACGACAAGCTCGCCGACCGCTACGGCCGACGGCAATAGGGCGCCGTCTAACTCACATTGGCCGCAGCCGCCACATGAGTCTCTGGCGGTGCGGGCAACACTCTTGCCCGCCTTCCAGCGACAGCTGGGGGTCAGATTATTTTGTCGCTCGAAGACGGGCGCAACGGTTGTCGTTCCCGGCAGCGGCCAATGTGGCGGATGTGACAAGACGCCGCGGTGGACCCAAAAGCCCCGCGAATAACGCGGCCGCCGCCTGCACGGCCCGGGACAGCACGACCGCTCGTCGCAGGTCGTCCACCGTTGGCTGCGCCCCGTTGCCCAGGGTGGGCCGGATCTGCAGCTCATGGTGGTACTGGGTGGGCCCGCCCAGGCGAATGCCAAGTGCGCCGGCGAAGGCCGCCTCGACGACGCCCGCGTTGGGACTGGGATGCCGCGCGGCGTCCTCCCGCCAGGCCCGCACCGCACCTGATGGTGATCCGCCGACGACCGGCGCGCACATCACCACCAGCACCGCAGTCGCCCGCGCGGCGATGTAATTGGCTCCGTCGTCCAATCGCGCTGCGGCCCAACCGAACCGGAGATACCGCGGTGAGCGGTGGCCGATCATCGAATCCAGGGTGTTGATGGCGCGGTATGTCAGCACCGCGGGCGTTCCGCCTACCGTCGCCCACAGCATCGGCGCCACCTGCGCATCCGAGGTGTTCTCCGCGACCGACTCCAATGCCGCGCGCGCCAGGCCCGGGCCGTCCAGCGGGGCTGGATCGCGCCCGCACAGCGACGGGAGGAGTCGTCGCGCGGCCTCGATGTCATCGCGGTCCAGCAGCTCCGCCATCTCCACACCGGTGCGCGCCAAAGAAGTTCCACCGAGCGATATCCAGACGGCCGTCGCGGTGGCCGCAATCGAACAGAGCCGCCCCCCACGCCGAGCCGCACGCTGCACAGCCACGCCAGCCAGGCTCACCGCACCGACCAGCAGGCCGACGTGCACCACGCCGGCGATCCTGCTGTCCCGGTAGGTTGCCAGCTCCAACTTCGCTGCCGCTTGGCCGAACACAGCGACGGGATGACCCCGTTTCGGATCGCTCAACGCGAGGTCGGCCAGGTAGCCGCCCAGCACGCCGACCATCCGGGAGCGCGGTGTCGTCGCAAACACTCCGGCAGCGTCTCACACGTGGTCTACTCGCCCGTATGGAGCCTTGGTCAGCGGGTCCGCAATGAGGCGGCCCGTTACCCGGGCGCGCCGTCATTCGCGCCGCGAGAGTGCAACTGGCAACGCGTTTCGCGAGTGCGGGTGTCGCCAGTTGCACTTTCGCGGCTAACGGAAATCAGCAAAGAACGCGCGGACGTCGTCGACGAACAGTTCCGGTTGTTCGAACGCGGCGAAGTGCCCGCCGCGCGGCATCTTGGTCCAGTGCGTGATGTTGTACATCGGCTCGCACCATGACCGCGGCGCGGCCAGCACCTCTCCGGGGAAAGCGGCGATGCCCGTGGGCAATTCGACCCGGCTCATTTTCCCCCAGGCTTTGAAGCTCTCCCAGTACAACCGGGCCGAGGACGCGCCGGTGCCGGTCACCCAGTACACCATCACGTTGTCGAGTAGCTCGTCGCGAGTGAGAACCTTCTCGGGGTGCCCGTCGCAGTCCATCCACGCCCAGAACTTCTCGACTATCCACGCCATCTGCCCCACCGGCGAATCGGCCAGCCCGTAGCCCAATGTCTGCGGCCGGGTGGACTGCTGCATGGAATAACCGGTACCCGTGTTGCGGTGCTCGGCCAGAGCGGCCAGCGCCTGCTTCTCTTCCTCGGTGGGGTTGGCGAGCGCTTCCTTCGTGGGCCTGCCGATCGGCATGTTGAGATGGATTGCCGCGCAGTGGCCGCCGTTTCGGCCGATCTGCGTGGTGACGGCCGAACCCCAGTCCCCGCCCTGGGCGCCGTAACGGTCGTAGCCGAGGCCCACCATGAGCTTCTCCCACGCGTCGGCGATCTTTTCGACACCCCACCCGGTACGGGTCGGTTTCCCGGAGAAGCCGTACCCCGGCAGTGACGGGCACACGACGTGGAAAGCGTCCTCGGCACGTCCGCCGTGGGCCGTCGGATTGGTCAGCGGCTCGATCACCTTGTGGAACTCCACGATCGAACCCGGCCAGCCGTGGGTGATGACCAGCGGGAAGGCGTCCTCGTGCGGTGATCGTTGGTGGATGAAATGGATGTCCAGTCCGTCGATCTCGGTGGTGAACTGGTCGAAGCGGTTCAGCGCCGCCTCGCGCGACCGCCAGTTGTATTCGTTGGCCCAGTAGTCGGCCAGGGAGCGGGTGTAGTCGAGGGGAATGCCCTGGCTCCAGTCGTCCACGCATTCGGCTTCCGGCCACCGGGTGCGTGCCAATCGCGATCGCAGATCATCGAGCACCTCGTCGGGAACGTCGATACGAAACGGCTTCACCCGTTCATAGTGCCGCCGAGCATGCGGCCGCCGACACGCACCCCGGCGCGGCGGTCTTACCATTCTCTTAGTATTTCTGTACCGTGTCCAACATGACGGATGTCGCCGCGGCGTACCGCACCGTGCAAAGCCGGGTTGACGCGCTGCTTCGAGAACGGGCCGACGTGGCCGACGTCAATGTGCCGGCGTGCCCGCTATGGTCGGTTCGCGAAACAGTGAGCCACCTTGCCGGTACTGCTCAGGACATCGCCTCGCTCAACCTGCAGGGCGCGGGCACCGACACCTGGACCCAGGCCCAGATCGACAGACACGCCGACCATAGCCTCGATGAGTTGCTAGATCTCTGGGCCGGCAGGGCCGATTCGGTAACCGATATCTTGGCGCAAGGCCCGCAACTCGTTGGTGCCCAGGCGGTTTTCGATGCCCTAACTCATGAGCACGACATCTGCGGCGCACTCGGCGAACCCGGGTTGCGCACACAAGACCCGGTATTCGAGGTGGCAGCCGGATTCCTAACGGCCATGCTCGACCGGGCCATCCGACGAGCCGCGTTACCCGCCCTGCAATTGACCACTCCTACCACCGGGACCACCCAACTCGGCGATCCCAGCACCGCTCCTGGTCAGATCGCCGTTGAAATGAGCGATTTCGAGGCACTGCGCGCGTTCGGAGGACGGCGCAGCAATCGCCAGCTCTGGGCCCTGCCGTGGCAGGGAGACCCGGAAAGACTCTTGCTGACCTTCGACGGGCCCGCGCTGCGACCGCCCGCCGATGATCTCGCCGAGTGAGCGGAGCTTGCCGGCTCTAAACCGATCAGCGATGCGGCATTTGTTGTAGTGCACGGTCCCGTACCGTACTGTCAACCTAGTTGATATAGGCCGTCCGTTGAAGAGACCTCCTACCGTCAGCATGTCGTCGCTTGTCGAAAGGGTCACGGATGCCGCGGTTTTCGATCCGAAGGGCACTGAGCAGACGCTGGATGCTGGCGGTGGCGGTGGCGGTGGTCGTGGTGGCGGGGTTCGCCGTGTACCGCCTCAACAGCATCTTCGCGTCGCAAGACGTGACGTCGACTCCGAGCGGCATCGCGGATGAGGCCGCTCCATTCAATCCGAAGCACGTG
>PLSK01000244.1:36589-43648 GCA_003165155.1 Mycobacterium sp.
ACTCGATCGGCTGCCGGATCAAGATCGACGACGTCGTCAAGGACGAGAGAACGGTGAACACCCTGAACGCCTACGCCTTCTGCCTGGACAAGTCCGGATGAGCGCCCCGCAGGCTGAACGCCCGTCGATGACCGACCGGGTCGCGCACTCAATCCGGCGGGTTTCGGTACTGATCGCGTTGTTCTGGCTGGGCCTGGCGGTAGTCACGAATGTTTTCGTACCGCAGTTGGAGCACGTTGCCGAAACGCACAACGTATCGCTTAGCCCGCAGGATGCGCCGTCGCTGCAGGCCAGCAAACGCATCGGCAAGGTGTTTCAGGAGTTCGACTCGGACAGCGCGGCGATGATCGTCCTGGAGGGCGACAAGCCGCTCGGTGCCGACGCCCACCACTACTACGACGGCCTGGTTCACAAGCTCTCCCAAGACACCAAGCATGTGGAACACATTCAGGACTTCTGGGGGGATCCGCTGACGGCCGCCGGTTCCCAGAGCGCCGACAGCAAGGCGGCGTTGGTGCAGGTTTACCTCGCCGGTAACCAGGGCACGTCCCTGTCCAATCAGTCGGTCGACTCGATACGCAATATCGTGAACCAGACGCCGCCGCCCCCGGGGGTCAAGGCCTACGTCACCGGCGCCGCGCCCCTGATCACCGATCAGTTCGAGGTGGGCAGGCATGGCACCCTGAAGACGACCCTGATCACCCTCGGTGTGATCGCGATAATGCTGTTTTCGCTCTACCGCCGTTTCACCACGGTGATTTTCGTGATTTTCACGGTGATGATCGAGCTGACCGCGTCTCGCGGCGTCGTCGCCGTCCTGGCGAACGCCGGAATCATCGAGCTGTCCACGTACTCGACCAATCTCCTGACGTTGCTGGTCATCGCGGCGGGAACGGATTACGCGATCTTTATTCTGGGTCGCTTCCACGAAGCGCGCCACACCGGGCAGGATCGGGTGACAGCCTTTGGAACGATGTACCGGGGGACCGCGCACATCATCTTGGGGTCGGGCCTAACGATTGCCGGCGCGGTGTTCTGCCTGACCTTTACCCGGCTCCCCTATTTCCAGAGCCTGGGCATTCCCGCTGCAATCGGCATCTGCGTCGCACTGGTGGCCGCACTGACGCTGGCACCGGCGCTCCTGAGCATCGGCCGCCATTTCGGTCTGTTCGAGCCCGGCCGCGCGATGCGCACCCAGGGCTGGCGGCGCATCGGGACGGCCATCGTGCGCTGGCCGGGTCCCATTCTGGTGGTAACGGTCGGGGTCGCGCTGATCGGTCTGGTCGCCCTGCCGGGCTACAAGACCAGTTACGACGCCCGCCCCTACATGCCTGCCAACGCACCGGCCAACATCGGCTACGCCGCCGCGGAGCGGCACTTCTCCCAAGCCCGGCTGAACCCCGAATTGCTGATGATCGAAGCCAATCACGATCTGCGCAATCCCACCGACATGATTTTGCTCGAGCGGGTCGCGAAGGCCGTCTTCCACACCGACGGAATCGCCGAGGTTCAGTCGATCACGCGGCCGTTGGGCACGCCCCTGGATCACACGTCGATCCCGTTCCAGATCAGCGCGGGGAACTCGGGGCAGATCGAGAACCTGCCCTTCCAGCAGGCTCGCGCCGCCGATCTGCTCAATCAAGTCAACGTGATCGACAAGTCCATCGACGTCCTGCGGCAGCAGTATGCGCTGCAACAACAGTCCAGCGCCCTCACCGATGAGCAGGCCCAGGCATTTCAACGCACGGTCGCCACAACCAAGGACCTGCGCGACAAGATTGCCAACTTCGACGACTTCTTCCGGCCCCTGCGCAGCTACTTCTACTGGGAGAAACACTGTTTCGACGTCCCGGCCTGCGCCGCGCTGCGGGCGGTCTTCGACGCCCTCGACGGCATCGACGTGCTGACCGAGCAACTGGGCGACGTCTCCTCAAGCATCACCAAATTGGATGCGCTGCAGCCGAAACTGCTCGCCCTGATTCCGCCTCAGATCGTCAACCAGCAGACCAACCGCGACCTGACGATGACGAACTACGCCACCACCTCGGGCATCGACAACCAGAGTGCTTCGGCATTGCAGAACTCCACCGCCCTGGGCCAGGCATACGACGCCTCGAAGACCGATGATTCTTTCTATCTACCGCCGGAGGCATTCACCAACCCCGAGTTCCTCCGCGGCCTGAAGCTGTTCCTCTCGCCCGACGGCCGCGCCGCGCGGATGATCATCACCCATGACGTCGATCCCGCTACCCCCCAGGGCATTTCGCACATCGCTGCCATCAGACACGCAGCGCAAGAGGCCATCAAGGGAACGCCCCTGGCGGGATCCAAAATCTACCTCGCCGGTACTGCGGCCACCTACAAGGACATCCAGGACGGCGCCAAATACGACCTCATGATTGCGGCAATCGCCGCGATGAGCCTGATCTTGCTGATCATGATGTTCATCACCCGAAGTGTGGTGGCCGCGTTCGTCATCGTGGGCACCGTTGCGCTGTCGTTGGGCGCCTCTTTCGGGCTTTCGGTACTGATTTGGCAAGACATTCTTGGGATCGAGCTGTATTGGATCGTGCTGGCGCTGGCGGTCATCTTGCTATTGGCCGTTGGGTCGGACTACAATTTGCTGCTGATCTCGCGGTTCAAGGAGGAGATCGACGCCGGCCTGAAGACGGGCATCATCCGTGCGATGGCCGGCTCCGGCGCGGTGGTGACCGCCGCTGGCCTGGTGTTCGCAGCCACCATGGCCTCTTTCGTGTTCGCCGATTTGCGCATTCTCGGTCAGATCGGGACCACGATCGCTCTCGGGCTACTGTTCGACACACTGATCGTGCGTTCGTTCATGACGCCATCGATCGCAGCATTGCTGGGCCGCTGGTTCTGGTGGCCGCTGAGGGTGCGCCCCCGCCCCGCCAGCCAAATGCTTCAGCCCTACGGTTCACGCCGAGCGGTTCGCCAACTGCTCCTGTGGGAAGACGGGGACCCCGTGGTCTCCGGCTAGGCGGTGGTGAGCTCATCCGACGACTCGGGTACCGCCAACGAAGCCTTCTGCAGCTGCCCTTTCAACCGCGCGACCCTGAGGAGCTGAATGGTCATGTTTGTGGACGCCAACATGGGGATGAACCCGATAAACGTTCGAAAGGACGGCGCGGCCCCATGTAACTGTTGGAAACAGCCAACCACATAGAACAATCCCATTGTGAAGAGTGCGGCAGGTATCGAGTACGCGAGCAATGATCGGCAGTCAGAAATAAGTTCCGACGCATAATCTATTTCATCCCGCGACATTGATTCGCGTTTGTGTAATTTTGCCAAAACCGATTTGTGGGCGCCTACTTTTTCGCCCATTAGGGCGGGTGTTCGATCCTCTAGCCGTCTGATGTAGACGAAAACACAACTCGCGAATACTAATTCCATCGCGCCAACGATTATCGTGAGACAATCCAACAGGCCAAGTTTCAAGGTCCCGCTCCTTTGCTCCCCTGCCGAAGGTTGCATCACAGCTGAAATGCTAGAGCCCTCGCCATCGGCTACCGAGAACAAATTCTACCGTAACTACGTGGTTATTTTAATACCAATCAAGCTAGGCCGAGTTCGGCCGGCGGCCGGCTCGCCAGCGTAACGCCATTGCGAAAATCGCCTCGATTTTTCGCCGTCCCGTTACGCTCGCGGCGTTGAGGGGGGCGCGCACGGGCGCCGAAATCAACGCCGTCCGGACGGACATCCCGAACTCTTGATGCCGCAACGTGCTGATCCGGCGTCCAGGTTGCACTGCGTCCTTGACCGGTGCCGCGCGGTCGCCGAAGAACGAGGCGGTCGCGTCGATGTCCGTTACGACGTAAGTCATCCCCCAGAGCGCGGACGGACCCTCCCCCGCCGTAGCCGGCGAGCCGACGACCTCGACGATCACCTCCCCGAGCCGGAAGAAGATCTGGCGGATCGGTCGCCCGCCGAGTTCGCTGTCCCGCTCTCGGCGCGGGTGCACACCGACCGCGGCCAGCGACTCGACCGTGCGGCCCAGGTCAGGTGACAACAGCACGACGTGGTCGATCGTGATGACGCCATTCGGGTGCGCGGACGCTGCTGCGGCGACCTCTTCCGACCTCGCCGTCGGGACCCCGTCGAGGTCGTTTACCGAGACGTCTGACGGCAGCCCGCGCAACGACCAACCGACGATGCCGGCGCCGCGGTCCCGTCCAACCAGCCGTATACCGACGCCGCCGATCCGGCAGGCGGAATCGGAGCCGACGCTGAAGCCGGCCCGCGTCCAGGCCTCCGGTGGATCAGCCACCTCGAACTCGTCGACGGAGACGGCCGGATCCACGTCATCAGTATGGCCTCGCGAGTCACCGAGCCAATCATGGGACGCAGTGCCTATCCTCGGCGCATGGACGAACACGTCGTAGTCATCCACACCGACGGTGGGTGTCGGCCCAACCCCGGGCCCGGCGGCTGGGGAGCCGTGCTTCGCCACCGTGAGCACGTCCGCGAGATGTGCGGGGGCGAGTCCGACCAGACCAGCAACAACCGGATGGAACTCACTGCGCCGATCATGGCGCTGGAAGCGCTCACTCGATCGGTGGCGGTGCACCTCTACACCGATAGCACCTACGTCCGGAACGGCATCACCAAATGGGTCCTCGGCTGGGAGCGGAACGGCTGGCAGACCGCAGCCAAGCAACCGGTGAAGAACGTCGACCTCTGGCAGCGGCTCCAAGCAGCGTGCGCGCGGCACCGGGTCGAGTGGTTCTGGGTCAAGGGACACGCAGGCATCGCGGACAACGAACTGGCCGACGAATTGGCAACGCGGGGTATGCAGGAAGCGATCGATAGTTGCGGATGACACTCGGCACGAGCGTCTTTCGGGCTCTGCTAACGGGTGCGTCCCCGCTCAAGTACAACTAGTCCGTGAAGACGTCTATTGGGCGCACCGGCTCCAACATCACCACGGGGATGTGACGCTCCGTCGACGCCTGGTAGGCGAGGTAGGGCGGGTACAGATGCGACATGTGCGCCCACACCCGGTGCCGCTCTTCGCCTTCGGGCTCGCGCCAGGTGGCCTCAAACGCCTGCGTGGCGACCTGGACGCCGATCGTCGCGCTCTGCTGGATGTTCAGGTACCACTGCGGATGGGTGTCGGCGCCCCCCTTCGATGCCACGATGACGATCTCGCCGCCAACGTTGCCGTAGATCAACGGTTTCACATAACCGTTGCCGGAGTTGCGCCCCAGCACCTTGATCAAGCAGTGCGTCGTCACTGCGTGACCGCCAACGGAGCGAAGGTCCAAGATGTGTCCCCGCGCGCCGCCCGAGCTCAGATATTGCCCCAGGTGCTCCTTCGTCCAATCCGCTCGCGCTGCTCGAATTGATGCGGCGTCCGCGTCGCTCATAGATCGTTCCTCCCAGCTTGACTACACGACCGCCGCAGCCTTCGATCCTGAACAGCGGGCACCACGGGACACAACCGTATTCGACTTACAGATAACTTGGCGAGGCAAGTGCATCGCAGGTTCGGCTGCCGTCGGCAAACACCAGCGTCGGCTAGCTGTGGTACAGGGCCGGGAACAACTGCTTGAGACCGTCCACCTTGGGCGCGTCGTTCGCCACGATGTAGGCGTTCGACGGATTTAAGTTGAAGAAGTCCTGGTGGTATTGCTCGGCGGGGAAGAACTCGGCCTTCGGTGGTACGACGCTTGTGACGATCGGGCCGGGAAAAACTCCGGCCTGGGTCAGCTGGGCGATATAAGACTGCGCGATTCGCTGCTGAGTCGCGTTCTGCGCGAAGATCGCGGATCGGTACTGAGTGCCCACGTCGGGGCCCTGGCGATTGAGTTGTGTGGGGTCTTGCGCAACTGAGAAGTAGATCTGCAAAAGTTGGCCGTAGGTCACCTGGGTCGGGTCGTAAGTGATGCGCACGGACTCGGCGTGCCCGGTGGAACCGGTGCTGACCGTCTCGTAGTGGGCCGTCGCTGCGTCCCCTCCGGCGTAACCAGATTCCGCCTGGGACACCCCTTTGACGTGAGCGAACACCCCCTGGACGCCCCAGAAGCAACCGCCGGCCAGTACCGCCGTCTCGGGTGCGGCGGGCGAGGTCGGTTCATCGACATTCGGCGCCGGAACAATGATCGACGTCGCCGCGCCGCTCCGGGGCTGCAACGCTGGATCTGCGACAGTGAACGCCGCCGCGGCGAGGACAACTAGTCCGAGGCCGGCCGCCAGGATCAGCGCCCAGCGCGATGTCATGGTTCGCACATCACCCTCCAACCGCTTTCGGCACCATCCCAGCAGTGCGCCCCCAGGAGTGCCGCTGATAGCCCCATCCTGCCGACAGTCTAGTCACCTATCGGTGACGGGGCTCCCGCGGCCGAAGACCGTTGTGTCTGAATGGCTCTCGTTACGACCACCGGTGGGTATAGGGACGGGTCGGCGTTCAGTGCCGCCATGATCGAAGGATTGGCGACCGAGACCGCGGTCCAGTCGATCAGGGTCATGAACACGCCGACGAGCACCACCCACAGCACGTGCCAGGGTCGCGTCGCCGGAGTAGTCATGTCACTCCCGAGGCAATGCGCGTCACCTATGGGGCGGCCCCAGACTGCCGCTTTAGTGCGGTATTGGCAGGCCGGCGTTGACGAGGACGGTGCCAGCCACTGCAGCGGCCAGCAGGGTCAGCACGATGCCGCGGCGGCCGACCAGCAGCGCGACGGCAGCCGCAGCCAGGACGGCGTATTGCCACGGCTCCGTCAGTGCGCGGGCCAGGGCGACCGCCGAGCCCAGGATGGCGCCGATGGCAGCCGGCCCGGCGCCGTCGAGAAACGCCCGCGCGGTGGGGTTGGTGCGCAGCTGCTCGAAGTGGCGCGCGCCTACCAGCACGAAGATGAACGACGGGCTGAAAGCGACGACGGCAGCAACGACGCCACCGAGTAGCCCGGCAGCGGCATATCCCACGACGGCGACAGTCTGCACAACGGGCCCGGGGGTGATTTGGCCCAGCGCGACGGCGTTGAGGAACTGCCCGCCGGTCATCCAGTGGTAGTGGTTCACGGCGTCGTTTTGCATCAG
>PLSK01000169.1:0-1345 GCA_003165155.1 Mycobacterium sp.
CGTCCCGGTGGCCGCGGCAATCGGGCTGACCGGGGCGATCGCGTTCAGCCAGGACATTCCCGACGTGCTGCGGCCGGACCTCACCATCGCCTACACCGACACCGACGGACACGGCCTGCGCGGCGACCGGCGACCGGCCGGATCGGAGAAGTACTACTCCGTCATCGATTCGGCCATCCTGCACGTCACCGACAAGCCACGCGATCAGACAGTGGTCCTGACCGCCGACTACAGCTTCCTGTCCTTCTACCCGTACTGGGGTTTTCAGGGGTTGACGTCGCATTACGCCAATCCGCTGGCACAGTTCGACCTGCGGGCCGCACAGATCAAGAAGTGGTCCGACCTCAAGACGGCCGACGAGTTGATTCACGCTCTGGACGCGTCGCCCTGGGCGCCGCCGACCGCATTCCTGATGCGCCACGGCGCGAACAACAATTACACCCTGCGGCTGGCCGAGGACGTCTACCCCAATCAGCCCAACGTGCGTCGCTACATGGTCGATCTGCCGGCTGCCCTGTTCGCCGACCCGCGCTTCGTCGTACAAACCGTCGGCCCGTTCGTGCTGGCCATCCGCAAGCCGGCGGCCCACCCAGCTACCATCTAGCTCCGTGGCAGCCACGGGCGCAAATCACCGGAATGCCCGCCTCGTCGCGGTCGTCGCGGGTCTGCTCGGGGCACTCCTGGCGATCGCCACCCCGGTGCTGCCGGTCGACCAGACCACCGCCCAACTGAACTGGCCGCAGAACGGCACGTTCAGCAGCGTCGAGGCACCGCTGATCGGATACGTGGCGACCGAATTGAACGTCGACGTGCCGTGCCAGGCCGCCGCCGGGTTGGCCGGCCCGGAGAACAGCTCCAAGACTGTGCTGCTGTCGACGGTGCCCAAGCAGGCCCCGAAGGCCGTCGACCGCGGGCTGCTCATCCAGCGCGCCAACGACGACCTGGTGCTCGTGGTGCGCAACGTCCCGGTGGTCTCGGCCCCGTTGAGTCAAGTGCTGAGCCCGGCCTGCCAGCGCCTGACCTTCACCGCACATGCAGATCGCGTCAAAGCCGAATTCGTCGGCCTGACGCAGGGACCCAACGCCGAGCATCCCGGCGCGCCGCTGCGCGGCGAGAAAAGCGGCTACGACTTCCGACCCCAGATCGTCGGCGTCTTCACCGATCTGGCCGGCCCGACACCACCTGGCCTGAGTTTCTCGGCAACCGTCGACACCCGCTACAGCAGCCACCCCACAACGCTGAAGCTGCTCGCGATGATCCTCGGCGTGCTGCTGACCGGTGCCGCTCTGATCGCGCTACACGTCCTCGATACCGCCGACGGCACCCGGCACCGCCGCTTCCTGCC
>PLSK01000169.1:1357-5163 GCA_003165155.1 Mycobacterium sp.
ATGGCCAACTACTACCGCTGGTTCGGCACACCCGAGGCGCCGTTCGGCTGGTACTACGACCTGCTGGCGCTGTGGGCGCACGTCAGCACGACCAGCATCTGGATGCGGCTGCCGACCCTGGTGATGGCGTTGACGTGCTGGTGGGTGATCAGCCGTGAAGTCATCCCGCGCCTTGGTCACGCGGCCAAGAGAAGCCGAGCGGCGGCCTGGACCGCGGCGGGCATGTTCCTGGCGACCTGGTTGCCGCTCGACAACGGCCTGCGGCCGGAGCCGATCATCGCTCTGGGGATCCTGCTGACCTGGTGTTCGGTGGAGCGCGCGGTGGCCACCAGCCGGCTACTGCCGGTGGCTGTCGCCTGCATCCTCGGTGCACTGACACTGTTCTCGGGGCCGACGGGTATCGCCTCCATCGGCGCGTTGCTGGTCGCGATCGGGCCGCTGCGGACCATCTTGCACCGCAGATCCAAACGGTTCGGTGTGCTACCGCTGGTGGCGCCCATCCTGGCCGCGGCCACCGTCACCGTGATCCTGATCTTCCGCGACCAGACCCTGGCCGGCGAGGCGCAGGCCACCAGCCTCAAACGTGCCGTCGGGCCGAGCCTGAGTTGGTTCGACGAACACCTCCGATACGAGCGGCTGTTCATGGCCAGCCCCGACGGCTCGGTGGCACGCCGGTTCGCTGTGCTGGCGTTGCTGCTCGCACTTGGGATCTCCGTGGCAGTGTCGTTGCGCAAGGGCCGGATTCCGGGCACCGCTGCCGGGCCGAGCCGGCGCATCGTCGGCATCACCATTATTTCGTTCATCGCGATGATGTTCACTCCGACCAAGTGGACGCACCATTTCGGGGTGTTCGCCGGGCTGGCCGGATCGCTGGGGGCGCTGGCCGCGGTCGCGGTGTCAGCTGCGGCGATGCGCTCAAGACGCAATCGCACCGTCTTCGCTTCGGTGGTGCTGTTCTTGGTGGCGTTGTCGTTCGCCAGCGTCAACGGCTGGTGGTATGTGTCCAATTTCGGTGTGCCGTGGTCGAATTCGTTCCCAAAGTGGGGATATGGCTTTGCCACCATACTACTCGGGCTGACTGTGCTGGTACTGCTGCTGGTGGCGTGGTTCCACTTCGTCGCTACCGACAGAGGATCCCAAGCCCCTGCCAAGGCTCGTTATAGGGCGCGGGCGGCTGGAATCATTCAGTCCCCGTTGGCGATTGCCGCCTGGGCGCTGGTGGCTTTCGAGGTGGTGTCACTGACCGTGGCGATGGCGGATCAGTACCCGGCATGGTCGGTTGGCCGGTCCAACCTACAAGCTGTGGCAGGTTTCAAGGCCGGCAATACCTGCGGGCTGGCCGAGGACGTGCTGGTGGAACAGGATCCCAACGCCGGCATGCTGGCCCCGATGACAGCCTCGGCGCAAGACGCGCTGGGCGCCGGCCTATCGGAAGCCTTCACCCCCAACGGTATTCCAGCCGACGTGTCCGCCGATCCGGTAATGGAGCGTCCGGGCGACCGTAGTTTCGTCAACGACAACGGATCGATCACCGGTGGCGAGGCCGGCAACGAAGGCGGCACCAGCGCCGCACCGGGCGTTAACGGCTCCCGTGCCCAGCTCCCATACAACTTGGACGCGGCCCGCACACCTGTGCTCGGCAGCTGGCGGTCCGGCATCCAGGTACCCGCCAGACTGCGCTCCGGCTGGTATCGACTACCCGCGCAACGGGATAACGCCGGGCCGCTGCTGGTGGTCACCGCGGCCGGCCGCTTCGACCCCCGCGAGGTCCAGGTGCAGTGGGCCACCGACGCCGGAGCGGCCAGCGGACACCAGGGCGGCTCACTGCAATTCGCCGATGTCGGGGCGTCGCCGGCCTGGCGTAACTTGCGGTTACCCATGTCGGCGATCCCGGGCACCGCCACCCAGATCCGGCTCGTCGCCGACGACGAGGATCTGGCGCCGCAGCACTGGATCGGGCTCACACCGCCGCGGATCCCACAGCTGCGCACGCTGCAGGACGTGGTGGGCTCCCAGGACCCGGTGTTTCTGGACTGGCTGGTCGGTCTGGCGTTCCCGTGCCAGCGGCCGTTCGGCCATCAGAACGGCGTCATCGAGACGCCGAAGTGGCGCATCCTGCCGGATCGGTTCGGTGCTGAGGCCAATTCGCCGGTGATGGACAACAACGGAGGTGGCCCGCTCGGCGTCACCGAGTTGCTGGTGAAAGCCACCACCGTGGCCACGTATCTGAAGGATGATTGGTCCCGGGATTGGGGCTCGCTGCAACGGTTGACGCCCTTCTACCTAAGCGCCCAGCCTGCCCAACTCCAGCTCGGCACCCAGACCCGCAGCGGACTGTGGAACCCCGCGCCGCTTCGGCGCTAGCCCTAAGACACACTTCTGCCCCGTTTCCGGGTGACCCCCCGTATTAAACCCGGAAACAGGGCAGAAGTTGCTTGAAGCCGGCCGCCTCAGATCAGGGTATGAGCGACCGAATGGGGTGGGTGATCGTGTAGATCGGGTGCAGGGCGTCCGCCGCGTAATGCCGAATCGGGTGCAGGGGCCCGCTGAACGGGACATACGGGTTGGCCGACGCGGTGGCCGGCACTAACGCCCCGGCTACCGAGAGACCAAGGGTGCCCAGCAGGACAGCCGCGCCCATGCGGACCTTCGACGATTTAGGTGCCTTCTTTGTAGTCATGGTTGGTTCCTTACTCTGCAGTTCGTCCCTGTATGGGGTCGGTTGCGGTGGCCGACAACATCAGGTTGCCTGAGACCCCTTGACAGATACTGGCGAAATTCTTGCGAAATTCTTGCGATCGCAGGTCAGCGGGTTAGCCCCGGTCGATTTCGAAGATGAACTCGCACTTACCAAAGCGAATATGGTCGCCGTCGGCGAGGGTGGCGTTGCCTTCGATCGGCCGGCGCCGCACTTCGACGCCGTTTGTCGAGCGCAGATCGGTAATCACGAAACCCGTTCCGGTGTTGATGATCATGGCGTGATAGCGGCTGACGTCCTCGTCGTCCAGAACGATGTCATTGTCGTCAAGTCGTCCGATCCGGGTGGTCGCGCCATTCAACAGGTATTGGCGTCCGGCCTTGTCGCGCAACCGCCCAACGACCGACCTCCTAGGTACCGCCGCGTCCGGGGGCGCCTTGACGACGCCCTGCTTGTGAGTGTTCGGGGGGCGTCGTTTGACCACCACGGGCTCTTGACGCAGGATCCGCTCGTGCAGTGCATTGACCGTGGGCCCGGGATCGATACCCAGACCGTCGGCCAAGGCCCTTTTCAGCCGTCGATAGGCGCCGAGCGCATCCGATTGACGCTCAGTGACGTAGTAGGCGGTGATCAGCTGCGCCCACAACGGTTCGCGATAGGGGTGTTCCGCCGTGAGCGCCTCCAGCTCACTGATCACACCGTTGGCGCGCCCGCACGCGATCTCTGCTTCGGCGCGGGCGGTCTGCACCACCACTCTGTCTTCCAACAGCGTCGTGGCGAACCCGTGGACGAAGGCGAAGTCTCGCAAATCATGCAGGACTGGTCCACGCCACTCCCCCAGCGCGGCCGACAGGTGGGCGCTGGCTTCTTCGAATCGGCCCGCGGCGGCGGCCTGGATCCCCGCGGTCTTTTCGCTGACAAAACGCCCGAGGTCGCATTGCGCGTCGGCGACGCTGAGCCGGTAACCAGGTGGTGCGCTCGCCAGCACGGCGTAGGGGTCGACCCCAGCGGTCCGCAGTAGCCGGCGCAGGGTGGATACGTAGGACTGGATGCTGGTGCGCGCCGCCGGCACGGGATCCAGGCCCCATACCGCGTTGGTCAACGCGTC
>PLSK01000335.1 GCA_003165155.1 Mycobacterium sp.
CTTTGACGTGCTCCCCGCCATGAATGGCGGGGATTCCCGTGCGGCTACGCCGCGGTTGGGGTGCTTCCTGTTTCATCGCCCCGCGCCTCCCGGGTGGTGGGAGGACTTACTGGAGCTCCGCCGGCGTTTATTCTCTCTGCCCGCCCGGCAGCGAGTATGACCTTGGCGGCGTTGTGGTCGCGGTCGTGGACCGCCTGGCACGCCGGGCACGTCCATGCCCGGACCTGCAGCGGGAGTTCGTGGAGCCGGTGCCCGCAGCCCGAGCATGTCTTGCTCGACGCCAACCACTGCGACACCCGATGTACGGTCCGTCCGTAGCGGTCGGCCTTCTCGCCGATAATCTGCACGAACTGACCCCATCCAGCATCCGAAATCGACCGCGCCAAGCGATGATTGCGAACCATGCCCACGATGTTGAGGTCTTCGACGTGGATCACTTGGTTGTCGCGAACCAACGCCAAAGCCTGCTTGTGGTGATAGTCCCGCCGAGAACGGGCGACCTCGTTGTGCGCGACGGCCACCTTGCGCCGCGACTTGTCCCTGTTGGCTGATCCTTTCTGCCGGCGGGATTTCTCCCGCTCCAACCGTCGCAGTTTGCGCAACTTGCGACCCAAATGCTTCGGATTGTCGATGTCTGACCGCCCACCATCGGTGGCGGCGATCGTCGCCAACCGAGCGATCCCCACATCCACCCCGACCTCGCGGGCAACTGCCGGCAGAGGTGAGACCGGAACGTCGACGACGAAGCTGGCGTAGAAACGGCCATCCGGTTCCCGAATGATCGTGACCGAGGAAGGCGCCGACGGTAGTTCGCGTGACCAGCGCACCCGCACCTCGCCAACCTTGGCCACGAACAACCTGCCACTGGCTTTCACACTGAAGCCGTTGCGGGTGAGCCGAAACGATTGCCGCTGATCCTTGCGAGATTTGAACCGTGGACGACCTACCTTGCGGCCTCGGCGTTTCCCGCTGGCCGAGGCGAAGAAATTGAGCCATGCGCGCCGGGAGTCGTTGACCGACTGCACCAACGCCACACTGGGCACCTCGCACAACCAGGCCCGCTCGGTGGTGGTCTTGGCCGCGGTGATCACGCGGCGCTGAATCTCGCTGTCGGACAGCTTCACCCCGGCCCGATACCCCTGGTCGCGCACGCGCAGCGCGTCGTTGAACACCACCCGAGCGCATCCGAACACCCGCGCCAGCATCGCCTGCTGGGCCGGTGTCGGTTCGATGCGGTACCGGTAACGCATCTGCATACCCCGACTGTAAGGCGCACCTATGACAACCCAGACCTACCGGCGTAGTCGACACAGGGTGTCGTTGTTGCACGCCCATCTGGTGTTCGTGACCAAATACCGCCGGAAGGTGTTCACCAACGCCATGCTCACCTACTGCGAGAACACCATGCGCGAGGTCTGCGCCGAACTCAACGCCGAGTTGGTCGAGTTCAACGGAGAAGCCGACCACGTGCACCTGCTCGTCTCCCACCCGCCCACGCTGGCGATCTCCACACTGATCCAGCGGATCAAGGGCCGCACCGCTTACACCGTGCGCCGCGAATACACCGGAGCCTGTGTGCGCGCCCGAATGCGCGGACACCTCTGGTCCCCGTCCTACTTCGCCGTCTCCTGCGAAGGCGCTCCACTGTCGATCATCAAGCAATACATCGACGGCCAAGCCCGACCACTCTGAACGCCGGGCGACGCCCGCCGACACACCGGATGGGCTCACCCCGGACTGAAGTCCGGGGCTTGCGCCCAAGATGCTGGTCACTTTCGTCGCCGTTTCTTGCGCCGCGGTGGCCGGCTGCGCGGATCCAGCGCGTCCCGCAGACCGTCGCCGGTGAGGTTGGCGGACAACACGATCAGTACGAGTGCACCGGCCGGACACAGGAAGACCCACGGGAATGTTGTGGCCGAGGGGGTGCCGTCGGCGATCAGCGTGCCCAGCGATACATCGGGTGGCTGAACCCCGAATCCCAGAAAGCTCAAACCGGTTTCCGCGAGGATCGCGAATCCGACGTTGAGCGTGGCGTCGATGATAAGGATCGAAGCGACGTTCGGCACGATGTGATTCACGATGATACGGCGGCTCGACACCCCCATGTACCGTGCTGCACGGACGAATTCGCGCTCACGCAGGCTCATGGTCAACCCGCGCACCATGCGCGAGCTGACCATCCAGCCGAAGGCCGCGAGCAGGACGATGAGCCACAGGACGCTGCTCGACTGTTTGGTGCGGGAACTGGCGATGGCGATCAGCAGAAAGCTCGGCACTACCAGCAGCAGGTCCACCAGCCACATCAGTGCTCGGTCGCGCCAGCCGCCGAAGTAACCGGCGACTGTTCCGACCGTGGCAGCGACGGTGGTCGAGATCAGTGCCACACAAAATCCGATCAGCAGCGACTTCTGCATGCCGCGAAGGGTCCGCGCCAGCAGGTCCTGACCGAGCGCATTGGTGCCGAACCAGTGCTTGAGTGACGGTGGCTGCAGCAGTGCGTCGTAGTCGAGATGGTTGTAGTCGTAGGGGAGGAGTGGGGGCAGTGCATAGCAGCCCACGAACCCCGCCAGCAGCAGAATCAACGCCACAACAGCGGGTCTGTTACGAATGAACTGTCGTGCCACCAGGTTTCGCCGCGACGTGAAGGCTGCCGGGGGGATAGCGGTCTGTGTCACGACACCCGCACCCTCGGGTCCAGCACCGCATAGAAGATGTCGGACAACAGACCGGCGAGCAGAATCGCCAGCGCCGAAAACAGCGTGATCGCCGTGATGACGTTGGTGTCCTGTGTCGAGATGCCCAGCACCACCCATTCGCCCATGCCGTGCCAGCCGAAGATCTTCTCGACGAATATCGCGCCGACGACCAGGCCGCTCACCCCATATGCGAAGAGCGTGGCGAGTGGAATCAGTGCGGTACGCAGGCCGTGTTTGAAGAGCGCGCGCCGGCGGGTCAGGCCTTTGGCGCGCGCGGTCCGGATGAAATCCTCACTCAGCACGTCCAGCATGGCGTTCCGCTGGTAGCGGCTGAAGCTCGCGATCGCGCCCAGGGCCAGCGTCAGGGTTGGCAAGACGAGGTGCTGCACGCGGTCGACGAGCTGGTCCCACGCGCCGCCGGGCGGAATCGGTGAGGTCTCACCGGTGTATAAGAAAAACCTAACGCCGGTGAACGTGTTGATCCGCAGCGCGGCCAGAATGAGTAGGCCCGCCAGCACGAATGACGGAATGCTCAGAGTGATCAACGACAACACGGTGATGACGCGGTCGCTCAGCCGGTACTGCCGGATGGCTCCCCAGGCTCCTACGACGACGCCGATCATGGTGCCCAACACCGAACCGATCACCACGAGCCGCAGGCTGATCCCGATCCGGTGCCACAGTTCCCTGGACACGGGGTGGCCGGTGACTGTCGTGCCGAAGTCGCCGTGCGCCACACCAGAAACCCACTTCGCGTACCGGATGGGTATGGGTTTGTCCAAGCCGAGCTGAGCCGCTTTGGCGTCGATGAGCTCCTTGGTCGGCGTCGGATGCCGCTGTATGTAACTGTCCAGCGGATGGAACGTCGCGGATGCCAGACAGAATGCCAAAAATGACGCCAGCGCGAGTAACACGACGTAATTAAGGAACCGGCGCGCAAGGAAGCGGATCATGCCGAACCGCCCCGGAGTCGCATTTGGACAGGTTAGCGAGCGGAGCGGGAACCGGCCGGGCAGCGTGGCACGTTCGCTTCCGGCCGGGCAACGGAATCCTTGCGATCGGCTTGATTCCCATGGGCGAAATCCGGTTGGCCGATTGTTACGATCCACCGCGGCGTCGATCTGCCGTAGCAAAATCCATACCGCGATCCCGGAGGAGACTGGCGTGACGGTTACCGATAGCTATCTGGCCCAGAATGCTCATTACGCGAGCGCCTTCAAGGGGCCGCTACCCCTGCCGCCGAGCAAACACGTGGCAGTCCTGGCATGCATGGACGCCCGGCTCGACGTCTATCGCGTCCTCGGTCTCAACGAAGGCGAAGCGCACGTCATCCGGAACGCGGGCGGGGTCGCCACCGACGACGCAATCCGCTCGCTGGCCATCAGCCAGCGGCTGCTGGGGACCCGGGAGATCATCCTGATCCACCACACCGACTGCGGGATGCTGACCTTTACCGACGACGACTTCAAGCGCGACATCCAGGCCGAGACGGGGGTCAAACCACCGTGGGCGGCCGAGGCCTTCCCCGACGTCGAGGCAGACGTCCGCCAGTCGTTGCGCCGCATCGAGAACAGCCCGTTCGTCACCAAGCACGTGTCGTTGCGCGGCTTCGTTTTCGACGTGGCAACCGGCAAGCTGCACGAGGTCACGCTCTAAGCGGGATCTCCAGGCACGGGCTGACCTGCGGACGGGCAAGTCGCTGAGAGCCGGGCAAAGAGTGCGCGCGCCGCCGCCACGTGAGACCCGTGGGGCAGATGTGACTCATCCCGCGATCGACCGCGCCACCCGAGCGCTTGTTCGTTGACACCAGCCGGTGCGGCTGGTTTTATAATCAGCAATAGCTATGAAACTTGGTCATTTCAACCATATTTATCAGAATAGGAATCCATGGCCACCGACGTGAAGGCCGGACCTGCGGCCGGCCAGTACGAATTGAGCCATCTGCGCTCGTTGGAGGCAGAAGCGATCCACATCATCCGCGAGGTGGCGGCCGAGTTCGAGCGGCCGGTGCTGCTGTTCTCGGGTGGCAAGGACTCCATCGTCATGCTGCACCTGGCGCTCAAGGCGTTTCGCCCCGGACGGCTGCCGTTTCCGGTGATGCATGTCGACACCGGGCACAACTTCGACGAAGTGATCGCGGCCCGCGACGAACTGGTCGCCGAGGCGGGGGTGCGCCTCGTGGTGGCGTCGGTGCAGGAAGACATCGACGCCGGTCGTGTTGTCGAGACCATCCCGTCGCGCAATCCGATACAGACCGTGACGCTGCTACGCCATATCGGGCTGAACAAGTTCGACGCCGCATTCGGGGGAGCGCGGCGCGACGAGGAGAAAGCGCGCGCCAAGGAACGGGTGTTCAGCTTCCGTGACGAGTTCGGTCAATGGGATCCGAAGGTCCAGCGGCCTGAGCTGTGGAACCTCTATAACGGGCGGCACCACAAAGGTGAGCACATCCGGGTCTTCCCGNNGCACCTGCAGCCCCGCGCCGACGAGCCGGTGTTCGAAGAGACGGTGCGTTTCCGCACCGTTGGCGACGTCACCTGCACCGGATGCGTGAAGTCAGAGGCCGCCACCGTGTCGGAGGTCATCGCCGAGACGGCGGTGTCCCGATTGACCGAGCGCGGAGCGACCAGGGCCGACGACCGAATCTCGGAGGCTGGAATGGAAGACCGCAAACGACAGGGTTACTTCTGATGGCGACATTATTGCGGCTCGCGACCGCGGGCTCTGTAGACGACGGCAAGTCCACCCTGATCGGTCGTCTGCTCTACGACTCCAAGGCCGTGATGGAAGACCAGTGGGCGTCGGTGGAACGGGCGTCGGAGGAGCGCGGCCACGAGTACACCGACCTGTCGCTGGTCACCGACGGCTTGCGGGCGGAGCGCGAACAGGGCATCACGATCGACGTCGCCTACCGCTACTTCGCCACTCCCAAGCGGAAATTCATCATCGCGGACACCCCGGGCCACATCCAGTACACCCGCAACATGGTGACCGGTGCGTCGACCGCTCAGCTGGTGATCGTGCTCGTCGACGCGCGCCACGGCCTGCTCGAGCAGTCACGCCGACACGCTTTCCTGGCGTCACTGCTGGGCATCCAGCACATCGTGCTCGCGGTCAACAAGATGGACCTGATCGGCTGGGACAAAGAGAAATTCGAGGCGATCCGCGACGAATTCCACGCCTTCGCCGCGCGTCTGGACGTACAGGATGTCGCCACCATCCCGATGTCCGCGCTGCACGGCGACAACGTCGTCACCAAATCCGACCAGGCGCCCTGGTACGAGGGTCCGGCACTGCTTTCCCACCTCGAAGAGGTCTACATCGCCGGCGACCGCAATCTGGTCGACGTGCGATTCCCGGTGCAGTACGTCATCCGGCCACAGACCCACGAGCACCAAGACCACCGCAGCTACGCCGGGACCGTGGCCAGCGGAGTGATGCGGCCGGGCGACGAAGTGGTTGTGCTGCCGGTCGGCAAGACCACCCGGATCACCTCGATCGAGGGACCCAATGGCCCTGTGGAAGAGGCATTTCCACCGATGGCGGTCTCGGTGAGCCTCGCCGATGAGATTGATATCTCGCGTGGCGACCTGATCGCCCGCACCAACAACCAGCCAAGGGTCGCGCAGGAATTCGATGCGACCGTGTGTTGGATGGCCGATGCCGCGGCCCTGGAGCCCGGCCGAGACTACGTCATCAAACACACCACCCGGACCACGCGGGCCAGGATAACCGCGCTGGACTACCGGCTCGACGTCAACACCTTGCATCGCGACAAGACCGCGACGGCGTTGAAGCTCAACGAACTTGGGCGAATTTCGCTGCGAACGCAGGTGCCGTTGCTGCTCGACGAGTACACCCGCAACGCCAGCACCGGCTCGTTCATCCTCATCGACCCCGACACCAATGGGACGGTCGCGGCGGGCATGGTATTGCGCGACGTTTCGGCGCAAGCGGCGAGCCCGAACACCGTGCGGCACAATTCATTGGTCACTGCCGAGCACCGGCCGCGAGGCCGGACAGTGTGGTTGACCGGTTTGTCGGGTGCCGGCAAGTCGTCGGTGGCGATGTTGGTCGAGCGGAAGCTGCTCGAAAATAACGTTCCCGCTTACGTTCTCGACGGCGACAACCTGCGCCAGGGCCTGAACGCCGACCTGGGCTTCAGCATGGCCGACCGTTCCGAGAACCTGCGCAGGCTGGCGCATGTGGCAACGCTGCTCGCCGACGCCGGTCACGTTGTGCTGGTACCGGTCATCAGCCCGCTGACCGAGCACCGCGAAATGGCCCGGCAAGTACACGGCGACGCTGGCTTCGACTTCATCGAGGTGTTCTGCGACACGTCACTCGCGGAATGCGAGAAGCGCGATCCCAAAGGGTTGTACGCCAAAGCCCGCGCGGGTGAGATCACTCATTTCACCGGCATCGACAGCCCCTACCAGCGGCCAAGCAATCCGGATCTGCGACTCACCTCGGACCTCAGCCTCGACGAGCAGGCGGAGAGCGTCATCGACGTAATCAAGTCGCGGCCCTGATCCGCGAGCACAGCGCCCCGCCACAGTGGGTGGCACAATCCTCAGGGTGCGGATGTCAGCCAAGGCGGAGTATGCGGTGCGGGCCATGGTCCAGCTCGCCACGGCCGCTAACGGCACGCTGGTCAAGACCGACGACATAGCTCATGCGCAGGGCATCCCGCCGCCATTTCTGGTCGACATCCTTACCAACCTGCGCACCGATCGCCTGGTGCGAAGCCACCGCGGTCGCGAAGGCGGCTACGAGCTGGCCCGTCCAGGTAACGAGATCAGCATCGCCGACGTGCTGCGCTGCATCGACGGGCCGTTGGCCAGCGTCCGCGACATCGGTCTCGGCGACCTGCCTTACTCCGGGCCAACCGCGGCGCTGACCGACCTCTGGCGGGCGCTGCGGGCCAGTATGCGGTCGGTGTTAGAGGAAACGACGTTGGCTGACGTCGCGGCTGGCACCCTGCCCACGCACGTCGCCCAGATGGCCAATGACTATCGAGGTCAGGAGAGCGTGCGGCATCGCGCCCAGCGCATCGTCGACTAGATAGCGCGCGGGAAGCTGATCGGCTTTTACTTCGGCGCGGTCAGTTCTAACGCGATGTTGTCCGGGTCGCGGAACTCCAGGATGTACGACGGCCCGATGTCTTTGACCGGCTCGTGCCCGACGCCGAGCGAGTCGAGATGTGCAGCCGCGGAATCTAATTCGTCTTTGTCGCCCAGCCTGAACGCGATGTGGTCCAAACCGGTGCGATCCTCGTGAAAGCGGTCGTTGGCGACTGGTCGCAGCCCGAGCAGCGTGCCGCCCAGGTCGTAGATGACCCCGCCGTACAGGAAGCTCAGCTGGTTGCGGGTCGCTTCGTCGGCATTCTCGGGCAGTTCAATCAACACGGGCCAACCGAACACGCTCTCGTAGAACTGCCGAGATCGCTCGATGTCGGTGACGGTCAGGCGGACGTGTGCGATGGAATTGCTGGCTACACCCACCCGGTTCAGTTTGCCACTTCGCCAACCCGCGTGTCGTGCGCGTGTCAGAATCCCGTCGTGCAGATAGCAATGACTATGCCGGTGATGGAGCCGGACCTGGACGCCACGGTGCTGGAGAACTGGGCACGCGCGATTGACCAGGGTCCGTTCTCGTCACTCTGTTGGGGCGAGCGCATGGCGTTCGACAACCCGGAAAACCTGACGCTGCTGGGTGCGCTGGCCGCCTGGACCAATCGGGTGCGGCTACTGACGACCGTGATCGTGCCCCAGCTGCACGACCCGGTGATGCTGGCCAAAGCACTGGCGACCGGGGACATGCTGAGTGGCGGGCGCCTGACGGTGGGCATCGGCGTGGGTGGCAGGCACGAGGACTACCACGCGGTGGGCGCCGATCCGGCGACGCAGACCATGCGCGGCATGGCCGAGCGGGTGGCGGTGATGAAGCGGGTCTGGGCCGGCGAAAAGATCACCGAGTCGGTGCTGCCGGTCGGGCCGTCGCCGGTCCAGGCCGGCGGTCCGCCGCTGCTCGTCGGCAGCATCGGGCCGAAGACCGTCCGCAGCGCCGCGGCCTGGGCCGACGGCCTTGCCGGCACTACTTTGGACCTCGACGTTGCCAAGCAGGGCGAGCTGTTCGACGTGGCGCGGTCGGCGTGGGCGCAGGCCGGGAAGCCGAAACCGCACCTCATGACCTCGTTCTGGTTCGCATTCGGGTCGCGCGAAGAGGCCCGGGCCCAGGTCCATCGCCATCTGCGGCGCTACATGAACTGGATACCGGCCGAGTACGTCGACGCGATGGCGCCGACGACCGGCTGGGCCGGCGACGAAGAACAGCTGGCAGCGGTGCTGCGGAAATTTGAAGCGATTGGCACCGACGAGGTTCAGCTGATTCCGACCAGCTCAGACCTCGGCCAACTTCGCCGAGCGGCCGACGTGGTCCGCGGGNNCGGCGCGTCATCGACCAACTGGTGACGTACGTCGTAGCGCTCGCGCTGTGCGGCCATCAGGCGGCCATGGCTGACGAAAGCACGCTTGGTGCGAAATGCGTTGAGGCCCGGAATCGTCGCGAGGACCCGGTTCACGCCACCCACCACCGGGCTCATCACCGTCGGCAGATGCTTGAGTGCGGTGTTGGGGACGCCGAGCTTCGTGGCCGACGCGTCACCGAGGAAGGCCCTGGTCAGACCGTTCACGACGGCAATGGCTAAGCCGTGCAAGTGCGTGCCACCCAGGGGAAGTAAATCGGCGATCTCAACAGCGAGGTAATCATGCGCCAGCGAACGGACGAACTCCCTGTCGCCGTCGTCGGGGTCGGTCGCGGTGAGGGCATAGAGCTCTTCGATGCGGATGTGGTCGGCCTCGTTGGTTGGACGCAGTTCGGGGCCAAGGCCGTTCAGTAGGCTCACATAGCGCCAGAAGTGGTAGATATCGTCGAGTTCATCGCTGGTGTAGCGCACCCCGAGCTTGTGCATGGCAGCCAGCGCGATGTGGCCGAACTCGGTGATGGTGAACGCCATGAAACTCTGCGGGATCGGCGTCCCCCAACTGTCGCCGTCCCATTCGCCGCTCTGCAACAAATGTTTCCGGACAAACGCGTGAATCATCCTGACCCGCAACGTCGTTGCGAAACCGGCGCCGTCGCGGCGTAGCCCGCCTGGGTTGAAAATGCTCTCCAGCCAACCACCGACTTCGATCGACCGCACCGCCGCCTGAGTCGTATAGCGACCGGTCATCACGAGCGGTTTGCCGGCGGTCGAGTTCATCGCCCCGGAGGTGAGGCCGGCGGCCGCGAGCACGATCCCGTAGGACGCGACGTGCCGGACCAGGTGGCCAGCGGCGCGATCCAGGCGATCACGCTCCAGCCAGGCGGGCTCGTCGTCCACTTCGGCGAACAACGCCTGCAGGGACTCGGGCGCGTCGGCAATGGTGTCGATACCGTTCTCAAGCGCGCTACGAAACATCTCCATGCCCTGACCGGGCGGCAACCCTGCGAAGTCAGCGACCACGGCGTCCGCCAGTGGGTCGGACATGGTGATGCCGTCCACCCAGCGCCGCCCGTGCTCGCCGTAACGGCTGATAGCCACGTCGGCATTGGGGACGGTGGTATGCGCGAAAGTCATACGACCATGCAAACAGAAGAACCCGTCACTTACTGCACTTTTGACCGCGACATGGCCGACGAGGTCTGCGCGCAACTCAACTCTGCGACAAGCTCACAAAAGGTCGACGCCCTGGTCTAACGACTGCGAGCCTGCGATCGGTCGCTGCGGGGCAAGCGAACGCGCCGCCGCCAGTGCTGCCGCGCGCTCACCGTTGATCGCGGTATGAGCCGGAGGCTGCCCCTTGCGCAGCGTCGCGATCAGCTCGCGGTAAGGGCCGATGAGGTAGACGGTGTCGCCGGCTGCCAGTACGGCGTCACGGCGCGGGCGCAATCTGATCGGCCCTTCCGGTCGAATGATCGCGATGACGCGCGTGTGGGTGGACATTTCCACCATCAACATTCCATCCAGCTCGCTGTTCTCCGCCACCAGCATTCCGCCGACCATGAAGGAGCGTTGCCCGACCCAAAACGTGCCCAGCACATGCAGGCCCATTGCCGCGCCGATGAACCAGGGGGCTGCCAGGTCCACGGTCGACCGCACATTCTCGAAACCGAACCGCTGATTCACCGCGGTGCTCAGCGCGCGACCTTGAACGCGCAGCACAATCGGGACCTTGGTGTCGGATCCCAACATTTCCAGCAGCACGATCCCGGTCTCGATGCTCGGCATGTCCTGGGTCAGCACCGCCACTCCTCGGGCGCGTTCGACGCGCGCCGACTCGAGCGTCTGGCGCATCGTCGCGTTTCCGAAAATCACCGGCACGTCGAGTTCGGCCAACGTCGGCAGGTACCGATTGGTCTCGTCGTGCTCGATGACCAGGACGTCGTATCCGGCAGCGGCCAGATCAGTGACGACGCGGATGCCGACTGAACCCAGTCCGACAATGACGATGTGGTCGCGCATGTGGCGGGCCCGTCGAAGTCCGGCTGTCTGCAAGAAGCGTTGCGACAGCAGGAGGTCCGCAAGGAACGCGACCACGATGGCGGTAACGATCACGCCGGCGAACATCAACCCGATAACGAAAAGTCGAAGGAAAGTCGATTGTTGGCCGAAGGGGGATTCGCCGAAGCCGACGGTCGTGATCGTCTCGGAGGCGAAATACAAGGCGTCGAGCCACGACATCCGCGGGTTCTCGTAGAAGTAGTGCACCACGGATGTCGCGCCGAGCGTTAGCAGCGCCGCGAATGTCAACGCGGGAAAAAGCATCGGGTTCACTTCGTCACGCATGGCGCGCGTGGCATCGATTACGCGTCGCGCGCGAGACTGGCGAGAGCGCGTCGCGGTCGTGGAAGGCACGACGATCCCGCGGGATTCCAATTCGTCTTTCACACCGATCATCGAGGTGAAATCGCCGGCGTAAACCTTCTGATCCCGTCCCGGACATGGCACCACTTCGCCGGGGTTAGGCGAGTTCTTGCCGTGCACCACCGCCACCGGCGCTAGGTCGTTGTAGATCTCGCGCAGAGTGCCGTTGTATGGTGCCTCGGCTCCCCAGACAACGAATTCGATACCGGCCGTCTCGAACTGGTGCGCGTTGCG
>PLSK01000093.1 GCA_003165155.1 Mycobacterium sp.
CGCCCCTGGCCCGGCCCGCGGTAGCTCGGATTGTCAGTCATTGGTGCTACTCCTGGTTCTGCGCCGAACGCTTGGTTTGATTGTGGCCGGGCTGGGTCATCGACCGTCGGGCGGGTCTCGACGTCGGGGTTGACAACCCCGCGGGCGCGGAGCTGGCCGGTGTGCAGGTTCGATGACTGCTCGAACCGGACTACCACCTCACCATACGTTTGCCACCCCTGTTCATGGATAAAGCTAGCCAAGTACTTGGCGAAAGTGTTCGACTTGAGATCCTGACCGGCGCCCACCTTCTCAAAGTCGTATACGCCGAGGGTAATGATGTATTCGTTGGGCGCCACAAGGCGATTTCCCGGCAGCGCCCGGACGCCGTATTCGGCTTCCCGGCGTAGGAGTGCTTCGACCTCTTGCGGGACGATCGATCCCCCGAACACCCGGGCAAACGCATTTCCTACGCCTGACTCGAGCTTGCGCTCGATGCGCCGAGCGAGCCCCTTGTGGCTACTCATCCGTCAGTGCTCATCCGCACTTGTGCTTGCGTATCGCCGCCGCAAAGCAAACAGCGCGCCCGCGTGTCGTATCACCCAAGCATGGTATCGGCCCACCGCGACACCGCGGCACCGTGAGAANNAGTGATATGGTCCATCGGTTGTTTTCCCGGGCGAGTGGCGGAATGGCAGACGCGCTGGCTTCAGGTGCCAGTGTCCTTCGGGACGTGGGGGTTCAAGTCCCCCTTCGCCCACCGTGTGATGAGTCGGGTCATAGGTGACAGATTTCCCCGGCCTTTGGCCGGGGTTTTTTGTTGGCCGGAGCGGCGATAAGTGCGCTCCGCACCGCGAATTACCTCACGGCCACCGTGGTAGCCGGTGCCCAGACAACAACACGAGGTTTCCACGGCGTATCTGGTGGCCGGCGACAGCTGCAGAGGATGTTGCCGGCATCCCCGGTGCCAACGGCTCCGTGGGTGTTTAACTGAGACTGTGCGCAGAGAACCCGAGCTGGCGTGGCGCTTCTTCGATCGATTCGAGCCGGTGCACGGGGTGACTTACTTCGCGCCGGAGGCGCGAGCGGCGTTGGACGGCCTGGGTTACCGGGGCTTCTGGATGGGCTACTTCGCCGCCCGGTCGGCGCCGCTGGGCATTGTGCCGCCAGAGGTGGTGACCGCGGTCTTCTACAACTTCGCTCCCGAGCGGATCGCCAAGGCTTTGCCGGCGGCGTGGTAGATCGCCGGTGCCGAAGCGGCGTTGCGTGCCCGCCAGGATTCCGCGGTCGCGGCGCTGCGCCGCTACGGCCTCGGTGCAGACGAAAATGTCGGTATCGCAGCGGAGTTAGCGGGAACGGCGGCGCGCGAGGCGCCGCTTGACGGAAGACCGCTGTTCGCCGCGAACCGGGCACTGCCGTGGCCGGACAATACGCTGGCCGTACTGTGGCATGCGGCGACGTTGTTGCGCGAGCAACGCGGCGACGCGCACGTGGCGACACTGACCGCCGAGGGTGTCTCGGGGCGGGAATCCAACGTGTTACACGCGGCGGCCGGCGGGGTCCCCCGCGAGTACATCGCCCGCACCCGCGATTACGACGAGGCGGCGTGGCGGTACCACGAACAACGGCTGGCCGAGCGGGGGTTGCTGAATGACGACGGTTCGCCGACCGTTGCCGGCCGGGAATTAAAGAACCGCATCGAATCGCGAACCGACGCGCTTTCCCTATCGGCGCTCGACGCGCTCAGCGACGACGAGGTGGAAACTCTGTTCCAAGCACTCACCCCGATCACCCGGGCCATGATCGCCGGCGGCGATCTCCCGGCCGCCAGTCCGATGAATTTGCGCAGGAACGAATTGCACGACGAAAGCGGGCATTTGGTCGATCACGAGCGCGGTTAAAGGACACCATGACCGGACTGCGGCACGACCGGCACCGGCCGAGACCGCTCAGCCGCTCGGCTGGGTCCGCACCCAGTGCTCAACCTCGGTTGTGACGGGGTCCGTGACGCCGTCGAATTCGGGATGCTTTTTCAGCACGGTGCCGACCATCGAGCACACCGGGACGATTCGTTTGCCGTCGGCCCGGGCGGCATTGAGCGCCTCTTCGAGGAGAATCGTCGCCAGGCCTCGTCCGCCGAAGTCCGGATCGATCACGGTGTGGTAGAAAACGCGCTGATCGCCGCGGTCGGCATAGTCCGCGTGGCCGACGATTCTGCCGTCGACGGCAATGGTGTACGTCTGGTGCTCGGCGGTGACCGTGGTCGGTGCGCCGGTCTTGTCAGTCGTCACTGAGGATCCTTCCACGGCGTCAAGCGACATCGATACCGCGACACTACCGCGGGCCTCAAAGATGACGCACAGCCCGGCATCTCGATGCCACGCCTGCAACCGGGCAGGCCCGGCCAGTCGTCAGGCGGCCGACCGCGGGCCAACCGCTGCGATCGGTAGGTGCAACACCACCGCGGGCACCGGAATGGCATCGTGCTCCCGGCGCGCCAGCAGTGCCGCGTTCTCGGGTAGTTGTCGGGAGTTGATCTCCCCTGCGGCGATACGCCCCAGGACGTCATGAGCCCGGGCAAGCTGGTCGCGTTTACGGTGCTGTCCGCCGGGAAGCTTGACGCCGGCCCAGACGCCGTACTCCTCGCGGTGCGTGATGGCATGTTGGGCACAACGGCGCTGCTGCGCCAATGGGCAGCGGCGCAGGCATTGGACCCGCGCCTCGGTGGCAGAGCGTTCGTAGGCACGCGCCTTTGCCGCGCCGTCGCCGCCGTCGTCGTCGGGATAGCCGAACCATAATTCCGGGTTCGCTGCGCAGGGGTGCCCCATGTCGGTCTCCTTATCCGAGTAAAACGTAGACGAAAGCGTATACACGAACACAGTATGCGCGCAAGAGAAACGTGACAAAAGCGTATATACACAGGGAGGGTGTGCTGCTTGTGTAATATCCGGCCTATGGCCGGAGTATGCGGTGAGCCGTGAATCGGCCGGTGCCGCCATCCGCGCACTGCGCGAGTCGCGCGATTGGTCACTAGCTGAACTTGCCGCGGCGACAGGCGTCAGCGTTATGGGGCTGAGCTACCTGGAGCGCGGTGCCCGCAAACCGCGTAAAAGCACTGTTCAGAAGGTTGAGAACGGCCTCGGCCTACCGCCGGGCACCTACTCGCGGCTATTGGTGGCCGCCGATCCCGATGCTGAGCTGGCCCGGTTGATCGTCGCGCAACCACCCGAGCCCACGTCGCCGCGGCGTGCCGGTGCGGTGGTTGTCGACCGTCATAGCGACACCGATGTGCTGGAAGGTTATGCCGAAGCGCAACTCGATGCGCTCAAATCCGTCATCGATCGACTGCCTGCGACGACATCAAACGGATATGAGACGTATATTCTGTCTGTGATCGCGCAGTGCGTGAAGGCAGAGCTGCTGGCGGCTAGCTCGTGGCGGGTGGCCGTCAATGCGGGCGCCGATTCGACTGGCCGGCTCATGCAGCATCTACAGGCGCTCGAGGCGACGCGTGGGGCCCTGCTGGAGCGGATGCCCACGAGCTTGAGTGCGCGGTTCGATCGGGCATGTACCCAGTCGTCGTTACCGGACACGATCATCGCGGCACTGCTCGGTGTGGGCAGTGACGAAATGTGGGATATCCGCAACCGCGGCGTGATCCCGCCCGGAGCGCTCCCCCGCGTGCGAGCCTTCGCCGATGCGGTCGAGGTGGGGTCCGATACGGCGGCTGAGGCCGAGGGCAGAACAGGTCAGGACAGCGGCGAGGGGCACTCGTGATCGAAAGTGAAGTCGAGGCGCTGAACCGCGCTCATCAAATGTTCGCCGGTAGCACTCGACACCCAAGGTTGCACCCCGGCACTGCGTATCACCACGACCTACTACAGCGTCCCGCCGGCCTGAATAGCGATGCGACACAGAGCCATTACCAGCTCGCGGTCGACCGCCACCGGCAGGCGCTGCTGTCCGCGGCTCGCACGGATGCCGCTGCGGATGACGTCATCGCCGGTGCTCACCAGGATCGGGCCCGGGCCAGTGAACTCACCAAGAGCGTGCTCGACCAGGCTCGCGCAGACGCCGCCGTTGCCCCGGTTACGCCGATGGCCCAGCGTGAGGCGATGCGCCGCCGCGCGGCGCGACTGCGAGCGCAACGAATGCACGTCCTGTCGGCCCACTCGTCGGCGCAGCGACGGCTGGTGGCGCTGAGGGCGCTGCGGTACCGGGTGTTGCACCACCGGGGCGCAGCGTCGGCGGGGTTGCGGCTGCCGCCGGCGAACAGCCGAGCCGGAATCGCCGTGCGGGCCGCGTTGTCGCGGCTCGGACGGCCCTATGTGTGGGGTGCGACCGGGCCGGACCAGTTCGACTGTTCCGGATTGGTCCAGTGGTCCTACGCGCACGCGGGTATTCACCTGGACCGCACCACGTATCAGCAAATCAACGAGGGGATCCCGGTGCCACGCTCGCAGGTGCGCCCGGGCGACCTCGTCTTCCCGCATGCCGGACATGTGCAGATGGCTATCGGCCACAACCTGGTTGTCGAAGCGCCCTACTCGGGTGCCTCGGTCAGGATCAGTCCGCTGGGCAACAATATCGCGATCCGTAGGCCAGAATAGGTTGATCCCCATGTCGGAGCAGTCCGGATTTTCGGTAGCCGCCATCCAGACGCGTCAGGCAGCCCTGGTGAGCCAACACGGCGCGGCCGCTGATGCCGACCGGGTACTCGAGGAACTGGTTGCCAGCGCACATGCCGCGATACGTGAGAGCATCTGCCGGCTGGATGCGATCGCCGCGGAAATCGACCGTGCCGTATCGGGCCAGGCAGACCAAGGGATCGACACCCCATTGGGCGCACGTGAATTCCAGACGTTCCTGGTCGCCAAACAGCGTGAGATCGCGGCTGTTGTTGCGCACGCGCACGAACTCGATCGCGCGAAAGCTGCTGTCCTGGAGAGCTTGCGGGCCCAGTACGCCGGCTCTGCCGGTTAGCGGAACGCCAATCGCGCTGTGGACAAGCCGCGGGGTGACAACTGTTGGCCTGATAGTGGGTAATAGTGATCGCTAGTGCGTTTTAGTGATTGTGCTTGTGGTATGGATTCTGGCGGAGTGGGCGCGGTCGGTGGGTGTGCATCCTCGGACGGTGTATCGCTGGTTTCGCGAGGGCATGTTGCCGGTGCCCGCTGGATCGGCCCGTCGGTGTTTGTCGGTGCCCTGGGTCAAGATGTCGGTCATGGCCAGTACAGGTGGGGTGTTGCGGCGGATCACCGATCCGGTGGTTGCTGCGGGGCCGGCGGGGGTGCGGATCCGGACCCGAATACATCTCAGTGCGGGTGAGGCCGCGGCGTTGGCGGGGATCGGCTCGTTTCTGGGATCGGTGTACCGCACAGAATTGGCGGCCCGGGTGGAGCGGGGTCGGTTGGACCATAAGGCGCACGCCGGCTGGCGCGCGCAGCGCAAGCAGGCGCTGACCGCGGTGTCGTCGTCGCGGTGGGCGGGGGCGATCACCCGAGCCGTGGAGGACCAGTACCAGCTAGGTATGCGTGCGCTGGCCGCCCATGTCGCGGATCTGGGGTCGGCGATCACCGTGTTGGAGCAGCGGTGTGCGCTGCGCCCCGGTGAGCAGGAAACCATCCCAGATGTTGGTGGTGGCCGGTCGCGGCGGCGGCGTGGGTATCGGTCGGCGGGTGAGCGGTTTGCCAAGACCCGGCGCCTGGCGATCCTGCGTGAGCGGCTGGCCGTTGCGCAGGAGGCGTGGGATGCAGGCCGGCCCTCGGTCACGATGGGAGGCAAACGGTTGTGGCGTAGCCGCACCCACCTGGTTGAGGCAGCCATGACGGAGCCACAGTGGCGGGCACGTTGGGATGCGGCCCGGATGTTTGTGACTGCTGATGGCGAATCGGGCAAGGCCGGCGGCAATGAGACCATCCGGGTGGATGCGGCGTGCCGGTTGCGGGTCAAAGTCCCGGCCGCGTTGGCTCAGCGGTACGGGACGCATCTCGATGTGGGGGCACCGGTGGCGTTCAGCCACCAAGGTGGCAAGTGGGCTGTGCGGGTCGCGGGCCGGCGTGCGGTGCGCTACGACATCAGCTACGACTCTTCGCGGGGGCGGTGGTATCTGGACGCGTCCTGGAAACAGGACATCGTGGTGTCACCGTCGATCGAACAGTTGCGCACCGGCCCGGTGCTCGGTGTCGACCTGAACGCCGATCACCTCGCCGGCTGTGTGCTCGACGGGTCGGGGAATCCGGTCGGGGGACCGATCACGATCCCGGTGGCCACCGCAGGTTTGGCGGCATCGCGGCGTGATGGCCGGATCCGCGCGGCGATCACCGCCCTGCTCGATGTCGCGGCGCATGCGGGGTGCAGCGCGGTGGTCGTCGAGAGCCTCGACTTTGCCGACGCGCGCGCTTGGCCGCGAGACGATGGGCCGCGGCAAGCGTGGGAAAGGGTTTCGCCGCACGGTGGCCGGAATTCCTACCGCGAAATTCCGGGGCCGCCTGACCGCGATGGCGGCGCGGCGCGGTGTCGCGGTCATCGGCGTGGATCCGGCTTACACCAGCACGTGGGGCAACCAGCACTGGACTAAACCGTTACAACAGCAGACTTCCGAACCGGTCACCCGCCACCATGGTGCGGCGGCCGCGATCGGCAGACGTGGCCTTGGGCAGGCGATCAGGCGACGGCCGGTAGGACCCCGTAACGGACAGAGGACCGTTGCGGGCACGCCACCGGCCAGGCCCCAACGTCAACCTGGCCACGGTGGCAGGCACGGCAGTTCCGGCCCGCCGCTGCGCACACGATGCGCACCGGTCCACCGGAGAACACCCGCCACCAGCGGCCAACACCGTTCGGGCCGCAACCAAGCAGAACTCACACCTGCTTACTTATGAGGAACGGTGAATTGTCGCGAAGAACCAGCCTGATTACTGTCGCCCGGTATGGAGGGATCGCAACACATCCTGCAGCAGGGCCCGCTGTGGGGCACAGCGCGATTTGCCTAGACGATGTCGACATATGACGAGCTGCTTGCCGCCGTGAGATCCGTCCGAGACCGTACCGGCGACCCAAACGCGTGGCAGACAGGGCTGACGCCGAATGAGGTGGCTGCGGTGATCAGCCCCACGACGGGTTCGGAACAACTCGTGGCGATTCTCGGCAAGATCCGCCAACGGCATCCTGACGTCTTCGGCGCCGGAACGACTCCGGACGGCGAGCCCCCATCGGGTCGGGAACAGGGCGAAGCCGCCGAGGCCATAGCGGACGCTGAAGCTGCGCTCGCGCACCAGAATTCAGCCAGTTCTCAACTCGATCTCCAAGTGATTACGGCTATCCTCAATGCGCACCTCAAGACGATCGAGGGCAGAGAAGCGCTGACCGCGCTGCAGCAGGAGACCGAGTCCGCGGTACGAACGCGATCAGATTTGGACACCCCGGCCGGAGCGCGAGACTTCCAGCGATTCCTCATCGGCAAGCTCAGGGACATCCGTGCGGTCGTCGGGAACGCGAACCTCGACGACACGTCGAAGTCAGCACTGATGGCGGCGTGGACATCGCTGTACGAGGCGGCGAAAGGTTCCGAGGCCTCCAACAGCGAGTCGGGCGATCCCCCCGAACATCGACCACCGGCGATCGCGCCCGTTGCGGCACCCACACCGGGCACTGGCCAACGGCCGGCAGGGGCGGCCCAAGCAGGAGGGGATCCACTCCTGGATTCGTTCCCGGCTGACGACCCGGGCCTGCTGGCCGGGGAGCAAGGGCCCGCGGCTCCGGCCATGCAAACGGCGCCGACGGTACCGAGCATCCCCAGCCTTGGCGCGGGCCCACTGCCGGGAGGGGGCATGTCGCCGGGCTCGATGACCGGCTGGGGTGCGCCGAGCGGCTCCCCCGTTCCCGAGCTGCAGGAGGACCATCCCTCCTTAAAGGAAGCGGACGACCACAAGGATTACAAGGACCATAACGACGAAGAGGACCAGAAGGACGACAAGCAGCACGATGAAGAGGCGGCGGCGCACCAGGCCGAATCGCCGCAGGCGGGTCCGACGACCGTGACCCTGCCCGACGGTGACACGGTGACTGCGCCCAGCCCACAGGTGGCCGCAGCCATCGAGGCGGCGGCTGGCGGGACGCCGATTGCAGACGCCTTCCACCAACAGGGAATTACCATTCCCGCCCCGGGGACAGCGGTTACCAACCCCATTGACCCGGTGCGGGTCACGCCGGGAGATATCGGCATCTTCACCGACCGTCACGCGCTTGGGCTGGGCCACGGTAAGGCCCTTCTCGACGGCCAGATTCAGCAGATTGGCACCGTGACCGGGCCGAGCTTCCTAGGCTGGGAGCATCCGCCGGCCGCCGCGACCGCGACCGCACCGGCCGGGACCGAAGTACCGACACCGACCCGGCCGGCGGCCACGTCGACCACGTGAGAATAGTGAACTCGCCAGCCCGACGGGCCGGCGCGCATGAACAGGAGACAGCGGATGGCAGATCGAATCCAAGTAGTGCCCGAGCACTTACGTGCGGCCGCTGGGCATCATCAAGAGACCTCTGACTACTTGCGGACCATTCCGGCAACCCATCCCGCGATCCAGGCGAGCCTCGACTCACTCGGGCCGATCTTCGGTGAGCTGCGCGATGCCGGACGCGACCTGCTTGAGCTGAGACGGCAGTGCTACGAGCAACAAGCCGACGACCACGCCGATATGGCGCACAAATTGACGACGTCGGCGACGGTGTGGGAGCAGCACGAAAAAGATGCATCTCGTGACCTCGGTGGCGTCGCCGACGGCGGTCGATGACAGACGCCAATCCAGCTTTCGACACCGTTCACCCAAGCGGACATATCCTTGTTCGCTCCTGCCGCGGCGGATATATGCACAGTGTCGCGTTGAGCGCGGAGGCGATGGACACCGACGCCTACACGTTGGCCCAAGGCATCGTGCTGACAGCCGATGTGTCGTGCCTCAAAGCGTTGCTGGAAGTCCGCGGTGAAATCATCGCGGCGGGGCACACCCCGTCCGCGGAGGTTCCCACGCCCCACGATCTCGACTCGGCCATCGAGAAGTTGCTGGCGCATCAACTACGCCGCCGCGACGACGCGGATTGAACCGTCCGAAGTGGGGTTGCAATGGGGTGACAGCCTAAAGAAGCCAGGCCTTGGCGGTATCGGGATCGGGCGCGATATCGGTTGGTGGCTCGATGGGATTGGCGCCGAACAACTCTCGCGCCCGGTCGAGCAGGGCGCGCACTTCGTCGAGTTGCTGCTGCAGCGCAGAATCAGCCATGTCTCCACGCTACCCAGCACAGCGCCGCCGCACAATTCACTTCCCGAATGGCACGCAGAATAGATCCCGGTACGCTTAACCGGTGGCGATCTTCGGTCGGAGGACGGCGCGCCAGCGCCTCCGGAGAGCGGCCCGAGAATCCCTGACGGTTCCGGCATTTAGCTCTCCCATCGATTGCACCCCCTGGGTGATAGGTGGGCTTTGGCCCGTCGAGCTGTCGGCGGTTAGCGCCGAAAATGCCACGCTCGCAGAATGTCTCAACGACGATCTGCAGCGGATCGCCAATTCTGCTAACGACGAACTGAAGATCATTCGACGAGCGGGAATGGCTGATTCGGCCCGGCAAGCCGAGGAGGCTCGGGTCATCGACGACGCCCGCGCCCGCGCAATGCGACGAGTCGAGTCCGCGGTTCGCGACTTGCGCACCACAACCGCCGAGATTCCCGCGGCACGCCGGCGCCCGGATCGCGCCCACGATTTTGCTGGAATCGATCTCGCCAAGACCCAAGTTCTGCGCGCTATCACCCAAGATGAGCAGCCCGAAACATCCCGAGCCCGACATCGCGCCCCTGTCGGCGACAGCATGACCCGGAAGGCGCAACTGTACGCCGCAGCCACTGCGGACGTCCCGGACAACGTCCCAGAGGCCGTCGCTGCTGTAGTTGAACCCAAGTCCGACCCCGAGTCCGACAAGGAACGATTGCAGCGGATTCTCGCGTTCGTGGTTCGCCAAGAACCGGGGCTCAGATGGGCGGTTGGCGACAAAACGGACGGCACGACGGTATTGGTCACCGACCTCGCGCACGGCTGGATACCCCCAGGTGTCGCCCTCCCGGAAGGGGTGCGGTTGTTGGCACCCGAGCGACGGGTCGGCAGAGTCTCCGCCCTGATCGGCGACACAACGAGCGCGGCGTTTTACGCTCCCGGGGATTCCTTGAGTCGATCGGCTCACTTTGCGGCGACGAACGCCTCGGCACGGCCGCGCGAGCTGCCGCCCGTCGAAGATCTGGGCTGGTCGCTAGGCCAAGCCACCCACTGGCGTGATGAATTGCCGCGGATCGTGCACACCCTAGCCAGGGCCGCTGCCGCGGGAACGGGTGTCGTGGATGAGGAGGTAGATCTGCTGCGGGTGCATTTGGATACCGCGCGTTACCAGCTTCTCGGCCAATATCCGGATATCGATCCTGCGCTCCTGCTCAACTGTCTATTGCTGGCCACCACAGAGGGCCTCGTCACCGGAGACACGATCGCGGCCAACTACCACCTGGCCTGGTTCCAGAAACTGACCGCACCAACGCCGAGCAAGTGGACTGCGAAGTCGCTGCTCTAGACCCCCGGAACTATGAATTGACGCTGGTCGGAGGGGTCGACAATACTTACATCGTGTCGGGATCGGGCAGTCGCGGCGAACGCAGCGACCGGAACGATCGAGATCTCGTCGAGTCGGTACTGCGTGAGCTCAGCGAGGCGGCCGACAAGTGGGAAGCTCTCGTCGCCCAGGCTGAGACCATCACCTACAGTGTGGACCTCGGGGACGTGCACGCTGTCGCGAATTCCGACGGCAGGTTGCTCAAGTTGAGGCTGCATCCGGGGGTGCTGACCGGCTACGGCCATGGGGAGTTGGCTGACAGGCTGAATGTCGCGATCGCGGCGCTGCGCGAAGAGGCCGAGGCCGAGAACCAGGCCAGGTACGGCGGCCACCTGACGTGACGTCAGGCTCGATGCAGTAGCAGGATCGGCTTAAAACGACATGGGCCTTCCTTCTAAGGAGTAGTGACTGTGCCACTCAATCTGTCGAATCGGGACCAGAACTCGGGGCACCTGTTCTACAACCGGCGCCTGCGAGCCGCGATCACCAGGTTTTCGGTGCGGATGAAGCACGACGATCGCAAACAGCAGGCGGCGGTGGCACTCTCGATCGTGCTCGTCGTCATCGGCGTCGGCTGGATGGCGTTGCTTCATTTCATGAAGCCGGCAGGCTTGATCGGCGAGTCGGCGATCATCGGCGACCGCGACACCGGTGCGGTCTACGCGAAGATCAACGGACGGCTGTATCCCGCGCTCAACCTAACCTCCGCACGGCTGGCGGTCGGCAACGCCTCCAGCCCCACCTGGGTCAAGGCGAACGAGATCGCCAAATACCCGACGGGCCCCTTGATCGGCATTCCGGGTGTGCCGGACAGCCTGCCGATCACGTCGAGCGGCGTATCGGCCTGGTCGGTTTGTGATACCGCGGCCGCCCGGGGCAGCGGAACGGCTCCGGTGGTGACATCCATCGCGGGCCAGCTCACGCCGTTCGGCCGCGCCACGGCGATGGGCCAGACACAGGCAGTCCTGGCGACCCATAAGGGCGCGACCTACGTGATCTGGGGCGGGCAACGATCCCGTATCGACCCGACCGACCGCTCCGTGACCTTCAATCTCGGCCTCGACCCGGGCGTGACGTATCCGATCGAAATCTCCAACTCCGTCTTCGACGCCATGCCGTCAACGGAACCCCTTGTCTTACCGGCAATCCCGGAAGCGGGGACACCATCACGGTGGTTGCCCGGTGTCTCGGTGGGCAGCGTGCTGGAAACGCGGGACGCCAGCGGCGAAGTCAACGGTTTCTACGCGCTGCTCCCGGGCGGCTTGCAGAAGATCACCAGATTCGTCGCGGATCTACTGCGTACTGGGGACTCTCAGGGCTCGACAACGCCAACGCTGGTTGCTCCCGACAAGCTGATCCACATCCCCGTGGTCGACGTGCTCGACGTCGATTACTACCCGTCGGGCAAGCTGGAGTTCATTGACACAGCAGCTAATCCGGTGACCTGCGTTGGGTGGGAGAAGCAGACCAGCGACCCTGCGGCCAGGATCACAATCTTCAGCGGACGCGGGTTACCCGTCCCGATCGGCATGGACTCGCACCTCGTGCAGCTGGTCCGCGACAATCGTGATCCGGATTCGGCCGAGGCGCATCAGACGCTGGTGTTGCCGGGTGCGGCGAACTTCGTAGCAAGCACCAGTGGTGTAGCGACGGCCGGCAGTCGAGAGAGTTTGTACTGGCTCTCGCCCCAGGGTGTTCGGTATGGGATCCAATCGGACCACCCGACCTTGCAGGCGCTGGGGCTAGATCCGCGCTTCGCCGTGCAAGCACCTTGGCCGGTGGTCCGTACCTTCGCCGCGGGACCGGCAATCAGCCGCGATGCTGCCCTGGTGGCGCGCGACGCCGTGTCCGGAGGCGGTGCGGTGGCACCCATTCCGCAGTCAAACGACGCATCGACCGGGGGATAAGCGTGTCCAAACGAGGTTTCGTCCGTGGTGCCCGTAAGACACCGCCGAGCGTTCCGCCGGTTCGAATCGCGGTCGCTGCTCCGCTGGCGCTGCCTGAGCGTGAGCCGCGCAACATCCTGCTGATGATCGCGCTGCCCGCGCTGCTGGTTGGGATCGTCGGCACCCTGGTGGTGATGTACGCATCCGGGATTCGATCGCTGCAGTCCGGCTTCTTCCCGATGATCGGTCTCGTCGGGTTCGGCACACTCATGTTCAGCGGGCGCTTCGGGCGCGGACGCCGGATCAGCTGGGGGGAACAAGAAAAGCAGCGACGCAGCTACCTGCGCCAGCTTGACGACGATCGCGACGAAGTACAGCGCGCGGCCCAGGAGCAGCGACGCAGCCAGCTCTTCGTAAACGGTGACCCGCAGCAACTGGACACGGTGATTGGTGGTCCGCGGATGTGGGAACGGCGCGCGGGCGACTCGGATTTCCTCGACGTCCGGCTGGGCATCGGCGTACAGCAAGCCAGCGAAGCGGCGGTTTCGCTGCAATGGCCCGACGTTCCCGTCGGCGAGGAACTGGAACCCGTAACCGGCGGCGCGCTAAGGGATTTCATCCTCGAGCAGAGTAAAATTCGCGGGATTGGCAAGGTGCTGAGTCTGCGGTCGAAACCCGGGTTCAGCTTCATCGGCGACGATCCGGGCGAACTGCATGGCCTGGCACGCTCGATAATGTGTTCGCTCGCCGTCTATCACAGCCCAAGCGATCTCAAGCTCATGGTGGTCACTCGGCATCCCGAGCAGTGGTCGTGGCTGGTATGGCTGCCGCACAACCAGCACGACGAGATGTTCGACGCCTGCGGACTGCGCCGACTGGTCTTCGCATCTCCAACAGAGTTGGAAGAGGCGCTTGACGCCGAGCTGCACCGCAAGGGCCGTGGACCGTGGACGCCACCGGTCGGAACCAGTCCGACGTCAATGCCGTCGCCCATGGAGTCGACCACCGGCCTGGCGCTGGGTCCGCACTGGGTGATCGTCGACGACAATGTCGGCACGCCAGAGCAATGGGAGGGCGTGACCGGCCAGAAGGGCATGGCCGGCATCACTGTGTTGCGGCTGGCCACCCGGCCCGGTGTCGGGGTCGGGTTCACAGAGGAAAGTCAGCGTTTCGGGCTGCGCGGAGGCAGGCTGACGCACCGCGACACCTTCTACGCGGTAGCGGACATGCTCGCCGAGAGCACCGCCAATCGGTACGCGCGGGCACTGGCCCGCTGGGCCCCGATGAGCGCGGGAGAGTTATCTGAGACCGACAGTCAAGGCGGTGAGTTACTACGGGCGCTGGGAATCAACGACCCGCGAGAACTCGACGTCGACAGGCTTTGGGCCGAGAGCCGCGGCCGCGGCGATCACAAGTGGGCGATGGTACCCGTCGGCGTCAAGCAGGGCGGTGAACTGCAGTATATTATCCTGCGCGCCAAGGATTTCGGCGGTTTCGGATTTCACTCGGTAGTGATCGGGACGTCGGGATCGGGCAAGTCGGAGTACTTCCTGTCATTGTGCAGTGGGATAGCTCTGACGCACTCGCCGGAAACGTTCATCGTGATCTTCGTCGACATGAAGTTCGAGTCGGCAGCACAGGATCTGCAGGGCTTTCCGCATGTCGCCGGTTCGTTGTCTAACTTGGGCAAGGACGACCGGCACCTGGCGGAACGGATGCGCAAGGCGGTCAACGGCGAGATCGCCAGGCGTTATCGGCTTTTCAAAGATGCCGGCGCGCGCGATGCCAACGAGTATGAGGAGATGCGGCTGGCGGGCCGGGACCTGGAGCCGGTTCCGATTCTGTTGGTGATCATCGATGAATACCTCGAGTTGTTCATTCATCACGCGGAGTGGATCGATCTGGTCATCCACATCGGTCAGGAAGGGCGCGGTTGCAACGTCTTCTTCACCCTCGGTGGCCAGCGACTTGATCTGTCGTCCCTCAGTAAAGCCAAGAGCAACATCGCCTTCCGGGTAGCGTTGCGCGCCGAGACGGCGGAGGATTCCCGCGACGTCATCGGTAGCGATTCGGCGTTGCATCTTCCGTCGAAAGAGAACGGGTACGCCCTGCTCAAGGTGGGGCCGCGCGACCTGGATCAATTTCGGTGCTTTTACGTGTCAGCCCCTTTCGTTGTGCCGAAGCGGGTAGTCAGCGTGAACAAGACGGTGGCCATGAGCTTTTCCCGGCCGCGCGCATTCACCTGGGCCTACCAGCCGCTCAGCGAGGAAGACAGCGCGGCCTTGGCCATCGCCGATGAACCCGAGGAGCCCGACGAGTTCCTCTTCCATTCCGATGGATTCCGCAAGAAGAAACTGGTCGACATCATCCGAGAGTCACTGCTGTCTCACCCTGCGCGCCCACCGCACCAGATCTGGCTCCCGCCACTGGAAGTCAGCGAGGCCGTCGATGCGCTGGTCGCCCGCTGGCGCGGCAAGCCATGGCACGTCGACTACGGGCAGAACCCGGGCCTGGTGTTTCCGGTGGGAATTGTGGACATCCCCGAGGAGCATGCCCAACGCGTGCACGCGATCGACGCCGAGATGGACAACATCATGGTGGTCGCCACCGCACAACGAGGAAAGTCGACAACGTTGATGACCCTGATGGCCTCGGCCGCGTTGATGTATCGGCCCGATCGGGTGACCTTCTTCTGCATCGGTGCGTCGCTGTACCCAGTTGAGGAGTTGCCGCACGTGGCATCTGTCGTCAGCCAAACAGACAGCGAGGGAGTGTCGCGGACCCTCGCGTCGATCGAGGGATTGATCCTGGCCCGCGAGGCGTCCTTCAAGCAGTACCAAATCGACATCTCTGAATTCCGGGAACGCCGGTTCGGCACGGACGGCGACGGCGGCACCGATCCGGACGACAAGTTCGGCGATGTCTTCCTCGTCGTGGACAACTTCAGCGACCTTTACGACAAGGCCGCGGCATCGGGAGACCGGCTAATCGCGGTCGCCCGCCAAGGCCTGTCCTACGGGGTCCATGTCATGACTACCGCCACGGCGTGGCTGGTGGGACAGAAGCAACACCTGGTCAATGTGTCCAACGCGCGGATCCAACTGCGGCTGAGCAATCCTGACGAAACTCAGATGGGCGACGGTTTCGAGCGCAGGAAGGCCGCCCGCAACACGCTGGACCGGCCCGGCTTCGGAGTCACCCGGGAAGGCCACGAGTTGCTCATCGGGGTGCCGGAGATCACCGGGCCCACCGGCGAACGGGTGCCCCCGCGCGAAATGGGATCGGTCATCGCCGACGTGACGGGTGCCGGCAGGCTGGAGAAGTTGGCACGACTGCCCGACCGGATCCAGCTCAGCCAGATTGTCGCAGCGTTCGCGCAGACCGCCGGGGCGGCCGACCCGTTGAACATTCCGTTCGGGATCAGCGAAAGCGCTCTGCAGCCGGCGATTCTGGCGACCCGAACGGTTCCTAACATGCTCGTGCTGGGGCGCCAGTCGTGCGGTAAGACAACGACCCTCGCAGCAATCGGGCAGGCGATCACCGGCAGGCTTACCCCGGAACAGGCTCAGATCACCATCATCGACCCCAAGACATCGCTGATCGGGAAGATTCAAGGACCGCATGTGCGCGCCTACGCATATACGGCCGACGACATCGACGAGGTGATCGCAGGATTGGCGGAGAGCATGCGCGGTCGCCTTCCTCCCTCAGGCCTGAGCCAGGAAGAGTTGCTGAACCGCAGCGCATGGGAGGGTCCACGCCATTTTCTGCTGATCGACGATGAGCAGGAGTTGCGGCCGCACGGTGTGATCGGCAAGCAGGCCGCAACCGCGCCACTGTGGGGACTGCTCGAACGCAGCCGCGAGATCGGCCTGCACGTCATTGTCTCGCGCCTACCGGGCAACTGGGCTGGGGTTTCGGTGACGAACCCATTCCTGCAAAAGATGACCAGTTCGCGGGCGCCGACGCTGTTCATGGACAACGATCCGGCGGGGGTCAAGGTGTTCGGCAGGATAGGGGCGCAGCAACTACCCCCGGGGCGCGGCCTGATGGTCACAACCGACGGGGTCATCGAAGGAGTGCTGGTAGGAGCCCCGGAATAGGGG
>PLSK01000175.1 GCA_003165155.1 Mycobacterium sp.
GCCGTGATTGCCACGCCGGACATGATGCGTTCGGTCGGCAAGCTGGGCAAGGTGCTGGGGCCGCGCGCCCTGATGCCGAACCCCAAGACCGGCACCGTCACCCCCGATGTCGCCAAGGCAGTGAGCGAGATCAAGGGCGGCAAGATCAACTTCCGCGTGGACAAGCAGGCCAATCTGCACTTCGTCATCGGCAAGGCCTCCTTCGACGTGCAGAACCTGGCGGAGAACTATGGCGCCGCCCTCGACGAGGTGCTGCGGCTTAAGCCGTCGTCGTCGAAGGGCCGGTACCTGAAGAAGATCGTCGTGTCGACGACGACGGGCCCAGGGATTCCGGTCGATCCCTCCATCACCCGCAACTTCTCCGAGGCCTAACTGCCTGCGCGAGCAGTCGCAGAATCGCACAAATATCGCTCCGGCGATGCGATTCTGTGTCTGCTCGGCAAGCGGCGTGTGCCCCCAGCTCGGCGGGGAGCTTCAACCACCGCACTCGGCGATGCGGCGCCGCAGGAAGTCGCGGCCCGGCTCGGAACCGTTGGACTCCAACGCCGTTCGGTACCAAGTGAGGGCCTCGGAGGGCCGTCCCGCTCGCCGCAACAGGTCCGCCCGCACTGTCGCGACGAGGTTCGAGCGGGCCAACCGGGGATCATGCGCCACGTTCTCCAGCGCGGCCAGGCCGGCATCGGGGCCGTCGCGGAAACCCACCGCCAGCGCGCGGTTGGCACGTACCACCGGCGAGTAGGTTATCTGTATCAGCCGGTCATAGGCCGCGCAGATCGTGGTCCAATCGGTCTGCTCCCAGGACGGTGCCGTCGCGTGCAACGCGGCGACGGCTGCCTGTGGCAGGTAGGGGCCGGTCGATCCCTGCGCCAGTCGCAACCGGTCCAGGCCGCGGGCGATGCGGCCGCGGTCCCACCGGTGCCGGTCCTGGTGCTCGAGTGGCACCAACGCCCCGACATCGTCGACCCGGGTGCCTCGCCGCGAATCATGCAGCAGCATAAGGGCTGCCAAGGCATGCGTCTCCGGCTCGCTCGGCATCAGCGCGCACAACTCCCCGGCCAGCCGCACTCCTTCGTCGCACAGCTCGTCACGAACCGCTTTCGGGCCCGACGTCGACCAATACCCCTCGGTGAACACCGAGTAGATGCAACTGAGGACGTGCGGCGTGCGCTCGGGGAGCAGCTCGGCAGGTGGCACCCGCAGCGGGATGTTGGCGTGCCGGATCTTGTTCTTGGCACGAGTGATTCGCTGACCGACGGCCGTCTCGGTCTGCAGTAGAGCGCGGGCGATCTCGGCTACGCTCAGCCCGGACACCAACCGCAGGGTCAGCGCCAGTTGCGACTGCCGGTCCAGCGCCGGGTGCGCACAGGTGAACATCATCCGCAGCTCGTCGTCGCGCACTTGATGCGGCACGTCCGGACGGTCGGTGCGCGCCGTTATGTCGTCCAACACCGCTGCCAATTCCTTCCCGGGACGCACGGATTCGCGGCGTAGCCGATCCCGGGCGCGGTTGCGGGCGACCGCCACAAGCCAACCGCCGGGATTATCCGGGACACCGTCGCGGGGCCAGGCACGCAGCGCCTCGGCGCAGGCTTCCTGGACGGCGTCTTCAGCGACGGTGAGGTCGCCGGACCATCGCGCGAGCGCGGCGACGGTGGGCCCCCATGCCCGGCGGAAGACGCCGTCCAGGTTGGTCATTCGCTCGGGTTACAGGTTCGCGACACCAGCCAGTTGCCGAACCACCACGGTAGAAGCGGGGATCATCGACGCGACTTTGACTGCCTCGTCTCGGTCGGCGGCGCTAAGCACGTAGAAGCCGTTGGCGACTTCGGCGCCTTCCACGTACGGCCCGTCAGTGATGAGAACCTCGCCATCGCGTACTCGCACCGTGGTCGCCGTCGAGGGCGGATGCAGGCCGGCGCCGGACCGGATGTGCGTGCCCGCCGCGGCCCCGAATTCCTGGTGCAGCGCCACCATGGACTCCCAGAACGGCGAGCCGGGCTCCGCTGGCCGCTCCGGCGGCTCCAAGAGCAGCGCGATCCAGTTGGTCCCCTCGAGTGGCTGGGGTTCGGGCCCCGGGCCGGCCATCGGCCAGATCTCCACCGCGCCCGACTTGGCCGCCGGGATGTCGCGGGCCAGCGCCAGTGCCTCGTCGAGGTTCTCGGCTTCGAATACGTAATAGCCACCAGCCACTTCGGCGCCTTCGGCGAATGGGCCGTCCGTGATGACCGGTGCGTCGGGACCGCCGGTGATCTTCACTGCGGTCGCGGCCGGTCCCAAGGCATCCCCGCCGCGGATCGCCGACGCGGCCTTGGCATGGAAGCTCTGGTAGGCGGCCATCTCCGCTTCCCCCTCTTGGGGCGTGCGGTCTCGTTCCCTGCTGATCAACAAGGCGAAGTACTGCATTTGTTGTGCACCTCCGATAGTGAGCGACACCCTGTGTTCCACTCTCTACCTTTTAGACGAACAACGCTCAAGCAATCCGACAGTTCATGCGCGCCGACTCTGGGCTCGACCAGACCCGGCGAAGTTGGTCGTCAACTCAGTGATCACCCGGTCCCACAACTCTTTGGGCAGATCGTGACCCATGCCGTCGATCCACACCATCCGGGCGCCGTGGATGGCGCGGGCGATCGAGCGTCCGCCGAGGGGCCGCATCAGCTTGTCGGCGCGCCCGTGAATGACCACGGTCGGTGCGATGATCCGCCGGTCGTGGTGCAGCAGGCTGCCACTGCCCAGGATGGCGCTGAACTGCCGGGCGACGCCCCACGGGTTGTGGTTGCGGTCGTAGCTCTCGGCGGCGTCGGCGCGGACGTCCTCGTCGGGCATGGGGTAGCCCGGGCTGCCGATGATCTTGCTGACGCGGACTGCGTTGTCGATGATGACGTCTCGCGGAGCGTTCGGCGGCGGGCCTTTGATGAGCGCCAGCAGGGCCTGTGGGGCCGGCGGTGGCAGGAATGCGCGATTGTTGCTGGAGAAAATAATGCCGAGGCTCTCGGTCCGTTCGGCGAATCGTGCGGCGAAGACCTGAGCGATCATGCCGCCCATGGATGCCCCGATGACATGGGCTGTCCCAATGTCCAGGTGATCCAGCAGGGCGGCAGCGTCGTCGGCCATGTCTTCCAGCGTGTATGGCGCCTTGCTGGTCAGTCCGAGCCAGGACCGCAGCAACCGCGTCACCAGCGACTGTCCCACGCTGCGGTGCTCGATCTTGGAGGATAGGCCGATATCCCGGTTGTCATAGCGGATGACGCGCAGGCCCTGACGCACCAGTCTCTCGCAGAACTCGGTGCGCCACAACACCATTTGGGCGCCCAGGCCCATGATGAGCAGAACGGGTGGGTCGTCGAAGTCACCCATGTCCTCGTAGTGGAGCTTCAGATCGCCCGATATTGCGGTGCCGCTGCGAACCTCCATGCCCTAGACCTCCACGTCGGTCTGGTGTTCGCGGCTGACCTCGACCATGAAATTCGCGAAGTACCCGGTCAGCTGCGGGTCGGACATCATCTGCCACTTCGGCGCAAGCAGCTTCATGTACCGCTCGACGTAAAGGAACTGCTTGCCGATCAGTACCAGTTCGCGGGGGAGTTTGACGTCGTAGGCGTCGGCCAGCGTCGACAGCTGCCGGCCGATGTCGGCATACGACATATCGCCCAGCGACGTCATGGTCAGGGGGGTGGCGAAGCTTTCCAGGTCCTTGGCGGCCTGTGCCTCGGGCTTCATGGTGCCGACCGCTCCCATCAGCACGACGATCTTGCCGGCCGCCGCGTGGTCCTTTTTCACCAGCAGGGCGTGCACCAGCTCACGCAGCAGCCAGCGGGTGCGGGGATCGATGCGGCCCATGATCCCGAAGTCGAAGAAGACGATGCGGCCCTGGTCATCGACGCAGAGGTTGCCCGCGTGTAAGTCGCCGTGGAACAGGCCGTGCCGCAGGCCGCCCTCGAACACCGAAAACAGCAGCGCCTTCACCAGCTCGGTGCCGTCGAAACCGGCCTTGCGGACGGCGGCGGCATCGTCGATCCGGATGCCTTGGATCCGCTCCATCGTCAGCACCCGCTCGCCGGTGAAGTCCCAATACACCTGCGGCACGCGGATGTTCTTGCCCAGCGGCGAGGCGTGCATATGCGAGACCCACGCGTCCATCGACTGCGCCTCGAGGCGGAAGTCCAGCTCTTCGGCCAGGTTGTCGGAAAAATCGGCGACCACGTCTTGTGCCGAGAGCCGCCGGCCCAGCTTGGCCAGTTCGACGGCTTGGGCGAAGCGTTGCAGGATCTGCAGGTCGGCGGCGACCCGGCGGCGGATGCCCGGCCGCTGGATTTTGACGACGACCTCCTCGCCGCTGTGCAGGGTCGCGTAGTGCACCTGCGCGATGGACGCCGAGGCGAACGGCTCTTCATCGAAGGTGGCGAACAACTCAGACGGGTCGCCGCCGAGCTCCTCGGCGAGGAGCTTGTGCACCTCGCCCGTGTCGGCGGGTGGCACCCGGTCGAGCAGGCCGCGGAATTCGCGCGACAGCGATTCGCCGAACGCGCCGGGGCTGGAGGCAATGATCTGTCCGAACTTCACATACGTCGGCCCCAGGTCGGCGAACGTCTGCGGGATCTGCTTGATGACCTTTTGCTGCCACGGGCTCTTGCCCGTCAGATTGGTGACGACGCGAGCGGCGGTGCGGGTGAGCTGCCAGCCGGTGACGGCTACCCGGGCCGCTTCGACCGGCAGCGGCACCCGGTCAAGCTTGGCCACCTCGCGGTGTTTGGTAGGACTCATCTATGCAGTCTGCCAAACCGACAGAATCAAGTCCCAATTGCTGTGAGCTCGCTCACCCTTGCTTGCCTCTGCTCACCTTTGCTCACCTCTTCCAAGGCTGAACCCACCCCTGGACCTCCCAGTTCTCCAGCCCGGCGATCAGTTCGTACATGGTGGCGCCGTCGATGGTTTCGCGAATGATGTCGGCGTGGCCGGCGTGCCGGGCCAGTTCGTTGATCACGTGCAGGATCACCCAGCGCACCGACCAGGCCTTCTGGTCCTTCGGGAACCACGGAATGTCGTGCGGAACGGGCACCGCAGCGTCGAGGTCGGTGGTCTCCACCAGCCGCAGTGACATCGCATTCTGCGCCTCTAAAGCGCGCAGCAGGCCGTCCAGCGTCTCGTCGGGCCGCATCACGTGTTGGTCCCCGAACTCCTTGGAGATCTCCTTGAACGGCCGGGGGTCTTTCGGCGGCGCGTCCGGGGCGGCGGCCACCCGTGCCATCCAGCTGCGCTGCATCCCGGTGACGTGCTTGACCAGCCCGCCGACCGACAGCGCGCTGACCGTGGGGGCCGAGCGGGCCTGTTCGTCGGACAGGCCGTAGGAAACCGCGAAGAAGGCGCTCTGGTGGAACGCCAGGTATCCGCGCAGGGCGCTGCGTTCGTCGGCTGCGGGTGGCGCAAGTGCGGGCATTCTCAATCCTCTCGGTAGACGGTGCGGCGGTCGGGGCCTAACACTGAGCTTTCCAGCAATGGGTGACAGGTGTCGCTGACGGGCGTTATCGGCATACCGCTTTGCCGGGTCGGCGGGTCGCCGTAAGGTGCGGGCATGCGGGTGACCTCGGCGCAATCGAGCGAGCTATTCGTCGGCCCGCGAGACGCGCCCCTACAGCTTGTCCGCGTCACCGTCGAAGGGTGCACCAAGCGAACACGGCTGCATGTCGACGGTGACGGTCTGAGCGGCGAGGCGTTCGCCGAGGCCGGCCAGGAGATCATCGAGGTTCCGGTCACCGTCGACCGTCCGGTCGTAGGTCAGCGGCGAACCGCGCGGGTGCACGCCGGCGGCGCCCGAAACCAGGCTGAGCTCACCTTCGAATTCACGATTGCTGAGCCCGGCTGGACCATGTTCATGGTCAGCCACTTCCACTACGACCCGGTCTGGTGGAACACCCAGGCCGGCTATACCAGCGAGTGGACCGAAGACCCCCCGGGCGACGCGCGGCAGACCAACAGCTTCGAACTGGTGCACGCCCATCTGGAAATGGCGCGCCGCGAACCCGAGTACAAGTTCGTGCTGGCCGAAGTGGATTACCTCAAGCCCTACTGGGACATCCGTCCCGAGGACCGCGCCGACCTGCGCCGGTTCTTCGCCGAGGGTCGTGTCGAGGTAATGGGCGGCACGTATAACGAACCGAACACCAACCTGACCAGCCCGGAAACGACAATTCGAAACTTTGTGCACGGCATAGGGTTTCAGCGTGACGTGCTGGGTGCCGACCCGGCCACCGCGTGGCAGCTCGACGTGTTCGGCCACGACCCGCAATTCCCCGGGATGGCCGCCGACGCCGGCTTGACGTCGAGTTCCTGGGCCCGGGGACCGCATCACCAATGGGGTCCGGCCCAGAACGACGGTGACGTCGAGCGCATGCAGTTCTCCAGCGAGTTCGAGTGGATTTCGCCGTCTGGCCGCGGGCTGCTCACGCACTACATGCCCGCGCATTATTCGGCGGGCTGGTGGATGGACGCATCGACCTCGCTGACCGAGGCCGAGGACGCCACCTACGAGCTGTTCGATCAGCTCAAGAAGGTCGCGCTGACCCGCAACGTGCTGCTGCCGGTCGGCACTGACTACACGCCACCGAACAAGTGGGTCACAGCAATTCACCGCGATTGGGCGGCACGGTATACCTGGCCGCGGTTCGTGTGTGCGCTGCCGCGGGAGTTCTTCGCAGCTGTGCGCTCGGAGTTGGCGGAGCGCGCAACCGTGGCGTCGCCGCAAACCCGCGACATGAACCCGATTTACACCGGCAAGGACGTGTCGTACATCGACACCAAGCAGGCCAACAGGGCCGCCGAGAACGCCGTCTTGCACGCTGAGCGCTTCGCCGTGTTCGCCGGGCTCATGACCGGGGCCGAGTACCCGCAGGCGGCGTTCGCCAAGGCGTGGGTGCAGCTGGCCTACGGCGCACACCATGACGCCATTACCGGCTCGGAGTCCGATCAGGTCTACCTGGACCTGCTGACCGGTTGGCGCGATGCCTGGGAGCTGGGTTGCGCGGCGCGCGACAACTCGCTGGCGGCGCTTTCGGCCGCGGTGACGATTCCGGATGCTCCCGAGCAGGCACTTGTGGTGTGGAATCCGTTGACGCAGCGGCGGACTGACATCGTCACCGCCCGCCTTGACCCACCCCTTGCGGCGGGGGTGCGGGTGCTTGACGCGGACGGCGTCGAGTTGCCCGCACACGTCGAGCACGACGGGCGGTCGGTCACCTGGCTGGCCGGGGATGTGCCGTCGCTTGGCTGGCGCGCCTACCGACTGCTGCCCGCCGGTGCGCCGACGGGCTGGGAATCGGTGACCGGTAACGAGATTGCCAACGAGTACTACCGGTTGACAGTCGATGCGGCGCGCGGTGGGGCGGTCCGGTCGCTGGTTCATGATGGTCGCGAGCTGATCGCCGACGGGCGGGTGGGCAACGAGCTCGCCGTCTACGAGGAATATCCGTCGCACCCGACCCAGGGCGAGGGGCCGTGGCACCTGCTGCCCAAGGGGCCCGTGGTCTGTTCGTCGGAATTGCGCGCTCGTGTGCAGGCCTTCCATGGCCCGCTCGGTCAACGGCTGGTCGTGCACGGCCGGATCGGGAAGCTGTTGCGCTACACCCAAACCCTCACCCTGTGGCGGGGCGTGGCCCGGGTGGACTGCAGCACCACCATCGACGAGTTCACCGGGGAAGACCGCTTGGTGCGACTGCGCTGGCCATGTCCGGTGCCGGGCGCGATGCCGGTCAGTGAGGTCGGCGACGCCGTCATCGGGCGTGGTTTCGCCTTGCTGCACGACGGCCCAAATGGCCGTGAATCGGTGGACACCGCCCAGCACCTGTGGACGCTGGATAACCCGGCCTACAGCTGGTTCGGGCTGTCATCGGCCGCCCGAGTCCGGGTCGGAAGCACGGCTGTGCGGGCGATGTCGGTGGCCGAAGTGGTGTCGCCGTCCGAGGAGACATCCGGCCCGATGGCGCGCGAGCTGATGGTCGCGCTGGTTCGCGCCGGTGTCACGGCTACCTGCAGCGGTGCCGACAAACAGCGCTACGGCCACCTCGATGTCGACTCCAACCTGCCCGACACGCGTATCGCACTGGGCGGGCCGACCCGCAACGCGTTCACCAAAGCCCTACTGGCCGAGGCCGACCCGGCGTACACCGCCGAGCTGGACCGGCAGCTGGCCAAGACGGGCCGGGCCAGGGTGTGGGTGCCGGCGGTGACACCATTGGCGGCGGCCTGGGTGCCGGACGCCGACCTGCGACATCCGCGTGCGCTGCCGGTGCTGGTCATTGACGGCTCGGACGAGAAAAAGCTGAATACGGCGATCGCGTCCGTCGCCGACGACCTTGCCGACGCCGAGATCATGGTCACCCAAGCGACCCGGCAAGCGCCGTCAGAAACCGAGCCCTTCGAAAGCCGCACCGTGGCAATGTTCAACCGCGGAGTGCCGAGCTTCGCCGTCGACCCCGAGGGCACCCTGCATACCGCCCTGATGCGGTCGTGCACCGGCTGGCCGTCCGGCACCTGGATCGACGAACCGCGCCGCACCGCGCCCGACGGCTCGAACTTCCAACTCATGCACTGGAAACAGGTTTTCGACTACGCGCTCGTCTGCGGCGACGGCGACTGGCGGCAAGCCCAGATCCCGACTCGCAGTGCGCAATACTCCAACCCGCTGATCGCAGTCCGGCCACAAGCCGGCCAGCCACGAGACAAGGCGCCCCGGCTGGCTCCGGTCGGCTCGCTGCTGCAAGTCGAGCCGGCCGACTCGGTACATCTGGGCGCCCTCAAGGCGGCCGGTAACCCGATGGCAGCCGGCAGCGCTGCTTCCGTCGACCCCGGCGCTATAGCGCTGCGTCTGGTGGAAACCACCGGCGCGGGCGCCCGCGTCGCCCTCGGGTCCGAGCTCGGCAAGCTGCGCAGTCTCCAGCTCGCCGACCTGCTGGAAAAACCGACAAGGCGCAAGCGATCGATCGACCTGCACGGCTATCAGGTGGCTACTGTGCTGGCGAAGCTCGAAATGCCCAGGACGGCTTTAGCTTCCGGAGCCACGTTGGCTCCGAATGCCGAGGTCGCCCAGCCGCTCTACGCGCGCTATTGGCTGCACAATCGCGGCCCCGCCCCACTCGGCGGGCTGCCGGCAGTCGCCCACCTGCACCCGCAGCGGCTGACCGCCGAGCCGGGCGGCGAGGTACTGCTGCGTCTGATCGCGGCCAGCGACTGCAGCGACGCAGAGCTTGGCGGCGAGGTGGCGGTGGTGTGCCCTGCGGGCTGGTCGGCCACTCCCGCCGAGCTGCCGTTCACGCTGGGCAGTGGTGAGCACCTGGAAACCGATGTGTCGCTGGCTATTCCGGCTCGCACAGAGCCCGGGCTGTATCCGGTGCGGGCGCAACTGCGCGTTACCGGGGATAAAGTCCCGGCCGCCTGGCATCAAGTGGTCGAGGACGTGTGCATCGTCGAGGTCGGTGCGGGCCACGAGGCAGATCTGGTCTACCTCGCCGACGAGCCTGCCGAGATCACCCTGGCTGCCGGCGACACGGCCCGGCTGACCGTCACGATCGGTACGAACGCGCGGGCCGACTTAGCGCTGGAGGCGCACCTGATCAGCCCCTGGGGCACCTGGGAGTGGATCGGTCCGGCAGCGCTCGGCACCGTGCTGCCGGCCCGCGGCAAGGTCGAGCTCGGCTTCGACGTGACCCCGCCGGCGTGGCTGGAACCTGGCCAGCGGTGGGCGTTGGTCCGGGTCGGCTGCGCCGGCCGGCTGGTCTACTCGCCGGCGGTGAAGGTGACCGTGACATGAGCCACGCCCACCCGGTCGCGACTGTCGCCGGCACACCGATTCCGGAAACCGAGGTCGACGCGGGCGAGGCGCGGTTGCGTAGTGGTCCGCTCGCGTCGGCGCTGCCAGCCAGCGGGACCAGTGAGGGCCGCCAACTGCGGCGCTGGCTGACGCAGCTGATCGTGACCGAACGGGTGGTCGCTACCGAGGCGGCCGCGCGCGGCCTGGCCGAGGTGAGTGCGGTGACCTCTCAGGCCGTTCCGCCTGAGGCCGAACTGTTGCCCGATGTCACGGCGCGGCTGGAGATCGGCAGCGTCGCCGCGGCCGCGCTGGCAGACCCTCGCGCGCGGGCACTGTTCGCCGATGTCACCGCCGCCATCCAGGTCAGCGACGACGAGGTGGCCGACTACCACGCCCGCAACCCGCTCCGATTCGCCGCGCCGACCCCAGGGCGGCACGGCTGGCGCGTCCCGTCACTCGTGGGCCCGCCGCTGGAGCAGGTGCGGTCCGCGATCACCGAGCACCTGCGGGCCGCCGCCCGGCGACGTGCCTTCCGGGTGTGGCTGGACCAGCGCTGCGTCGCACTGGTGCAGCTGGCCCCGGGCTATGAACATCCCGGCGACCCGCGCCAGCCCGACAACGTCCACCGGCACTGATGCTCACGCTCTGCATCGATATCGGCGGCACCAAGATCGCCGCCGGCCTGGCCGATCCGAGCGGCGGCCTTGTGCACACCACCATCCGCCGCACCCCGGCTGCAGCTTCCGCCGAGCAGGTGTGGGCCGCAGTCGCCGCGACGATCACCGAGGTATTGCGCGCGGCCGACGGCCCGGTCCGTGCGGTCGGCATCGCCGCGGCCGGCCCGATCGACCTGGACAGCGGGAGTGTCAGCCCGATCAATATCCCGTCCTGGCAAGGCTTTCCGCTGCGCGACAGGGTCGCGACTGCGGTGCCTGGCGTGCCGGTAGAGCTTGGCGGCGACGGCGTGTGCATGGCGCTGGGCGAGCACTGGCTTGGGGCGGGACGAGGTGCGCGGTTCCTGCTGGGCATGGTGGTATCCACCGGTGTGGGTGGCGGATTGGTGCTCGACGGCGCTCCGTACGCGGGTCGCACCGGCAACGCCGGGCACGTCGGTCACGTGGTTGTTGAACAAGAAGGTGAGCCGTGTACCTGCGGAGGCCACGGCTGCGTCGAGACCGTCGCGGCCGGCCCGTCGATGGTCCGGTGGGCGCGGGCCAACGGATGGACCGCCCCGCCCGACGCCGGCGCCAAGGAGCTGGCCGACGCTGCGGCCGGTGGGGATGCTTTGGCGCTGGCGGCGTTTCGCCGTGGCACCACCGCGCTCGCGAGGACGATCGCCTCGGTGGCCGCGGTGTGCGATCTGGACCTCGTCGTCATCGGTGGGGGAGTGGCCCAGTCCGGCCCGTTGCTGTTCGAACCGCTACGCACGGCACTGGCGGACTACGCCCGGCTGGATTTCCTGGCCGGCCTGCGGGTGGTGCCGGCCGAGCTGGGTGCCGAAGCTGGCCTGGTCGGTGCGGCGCGGCTCGCGGGAGTTAAGCGGGCCGAGTGAGGCGGTCACCGGAGATTGGCCGTTTTGGCTGATTGCGCAGGCCGCGCTATCCTTGCCGCTGATCCACCGAAGACCGTCGGTCACCGAGCAATCGGTTGAAGGTCCGGGAACATCCCGGCGGCCCACGCAGGAGGACGAGGCATAACCGCCGGCCGTGCGCCGGCGCATTTCAACGCCCCGGCCCTTTTGCGCCGGGGCGTTCGTCGTTNNCCTTTCGAGGTGGTCACTTTCACCGGACACCTAGGAGGTATGCATGGCCAGGGCTGACAAGGCCACCGCCGTTGCAGACATCACCGAGCAGTTCAACGCCGCGACCGCGACGTTGATCACCGAATACCGCGGTTTGACCGTGGCCAACCTGGCCGAGCTGCGCCGTTCGCTGGCGGGGACGGCCACCTACTCGGTGGCCAAGAACACGCTGATCAAGCGGGCCGCATCAGACGCCGGCGTCGAGGGTCTCGACGAGTTGTTCGCCGGCCCGACGGCCATCGCGTTCGTCACCGGTGAGCCCGTCGACGCCGCAAAGGCCATCAAGACCTTCGCCAAGGAGCACAAGGCGCTGGTCATCAAGGGCGGCTACATGGACGGCCGCGCGTTGAGCGTTGCCGAAGTCGAGCGCATCGCGGACCTTGAGTCTCGCGAGGTGCTGCTGGCCAAGCTGGCCGGCGCGATGAAGGGCAATCTCGCCAAAGCGGCCGGGCTGTTCAACGCGCCGCTTTCGCAGTTCGCCCGACTGGCGGCTGCGCTGCAGGAAAAGAAGGCAGCCGCGGAACCAGCTTCTGCGGAACCAGCTCCTGCGGAACCGGCTTCTACGGAAGCAACTTCTGCGGAACCACCCTCAGCGGAATCCTCCGAGCCAGCCGCTGAGACGTCTCAGACACCGGCACCAGCCGAATAACCCAAACCGAAACCAGGAAGGACACACACCATGTCAAAGATCAATACCGACGAACTGCTTGACACGTTCAAGGAAATGACCCTGTTGGAGCTCTCGGACTTCGTCAAGAAGTTCGAGGAGGTCTTCGAGGTCACCGCGGCCGCTCCGGTCGCCGTCGCCGCTGCTGGGGGAGCCCCGGCCGGCGCAGCCGCCGAGGCCGCCGAGGAGCAGTCCGAGTTCGACGTCATCCTCGAGGCCGCCGGCGAGAAGAAGATCGGCGTCATCAAGGTCGTCCGCGAGATCGTCTCCGGCCTAGGCCTCAAGGAGGCCAAGGATCTGGTCGACGGCGCACCCAAGCCGCTGCTGGAGAAGGTCGCCAAGGAGGCTGCCGAGGAGGCCAAGACCAAGCTCGAGGCCGCCGGCGCCACCGTCACCGTCAAGTAAGTCATTTCGCGAAGACCCCCGGGACCGGCTCTGTGCTAGGTCCCGGGGGTTTCGTGTGCCCGGCCCGCGGCCACCGCTGACCGTTGCGACTGTTTCGCTCGCTCGGGTGAATCTCCCAGCGCAACAAGCAGATTCGATGTCATGGTGGCCAGCACCGGCCCGACGGCCGCGCCGTCGGTGCCGTAGAACCCAGCCAGTTCCAGCATCACGAACCCGTGTATCAACGCCCAGACCTGGGCCGCTGTGGCTACCACCGCCGCGTCGGCTGGGTCGTTATTGGCGGAGCCAACCGTGATGCGGCCCGCCAGCATCGATCGGTGCACCGCGCGCACCAGGTGCGCGAAGCTGGGGTTGCGCTGCTCGATCTCCGCGACGGTCTGGGTCAGGACGTTCTGGGTGGATGCGTTGATACCATGCGCGCTGGTGCTGCCGAACATCAAGCGATACATGTGCGGCCGCTCGATCGCGTAGCGCCGGTAGGCGACGCCGGTGGCAACCAGGTCGGCGACCGGATCGTCGGTCGGTGGCATCGTCAGCGCCTCGTCGAACTGCCGCAAACCCTCCTCGGCCACCGCGTCGATCAGCGGTTGCATCCCGCCGAAATGGGTGTACACCGCCATCGTGGAGGTTCCGGCCGCGCCGGCGACCTTGCGGGTCTGCAGCGCGTCGGGCCCGTGCTCGTCGAGCAGGTCGACGGCGGCGTCCAACAACTCATGGCGAACGCTGCGAACACTGCTCTGCGAAGTCATCCTTGTCATCTTCTCACCGGCGGCGTACGGTTTCAATAACACAGAAATAACAGCGTTATTGCTCTAGGAGTTCATGGCATGACTTCCACGCAGACCGCCAAGTCCGAGAACCCATACCTCAACGGCTTCCTCGCTCCGGTCAGCGCCGAGGTGACCGCGACCGACCTCGAGATCACCGGGCACATCCCCGAGCACTTGGACGGGCGTTACCTCCGCAACGGCCCCAACCCGGCCGCGGAGGTCGACCCGGCGACTTACCACTGGTTCAGCGGCGACGGCATGGTGCACGGGGTATCGCTGCGCGACGGGCAGGCCTGCTGGTATCGCAACCGCTGGGTGCGCAGTCCGGCGGTATGCGCCACCCTGGGCGAGCCGCTGCCCGGCCAGCCCAACCCGCGGGCGGGCATGTTGAGCCTGGCCGCCAACACGAACGTGCTGAGCCACGCCGGACGGACCCTGGCTCTCGTCGAAGGCGGCATCGCCAACTACGAACTGGCCGAAGAGCTCGACACCGTGGGCCCCTGCGATTTCGACGGCACCCTGGCCGGCGGCTACACCGCGCATCCGCACCGTGATCCCCGAACCGGCGAACTGCACGCGGTGTCCTATTCGTTCGCACGTGGACGGACCGTGCAGTACTCCGTGATCGACACCGATGGCCACGCGCGCCGGACGGTCGACATCGAGGTGTCGGGGTCGCCGATGATGCATGACTTCTCGCTGACCGACAAGTATGTGGTGATCTACGACCTGCCGGTGACGTTAGACCCGGTGCAGATGATGCCCGCGTCTGTACCGCGCTGGCTGCAACTGCCGACCCGGCTGGTGATGCAGTCGTTGCTCGGGCGCGTCCGGATCCCCAGCCCGATCGCAGCTTGGGCTAATAGGGACACCCGGCGCATGGTCGGCATGCCTTATGCCTGGAACTCCGACTACCCTGCGCGAATCGGAGTCATGCCTCGCGACGGCGACAACTCGGACGTGCGTTGGTTCGAGATCGAACCCTGCTACGTCTACCACCCGCTCAACGCCTATTCCGAATTCCGCGACGGGGCCCGCGGTACTGAAGAGGTGCTGGTGCTCGACGTGGTGCGCTACTCGCGGATGTTCGACCGCGACCGGCGTGGCCCGGGCGACAGCCTGCCCACGCTGGACCGCTGGACCATCAACCTGACGACCGGTGCGGTGGCCACCGAATGCCGTGATGACCGCTCGCAGGAGTTTCCCCGGATCAACGAGACCCTGCTGGGTGGTCGGCACCGGTTCGGCTACACCGTCGGCATCGAGGGTGGGTTCCTCGCCGCAGGCGAATCGGACTTGTCGTCGGCGCTGTACAAGCACGACTACGCGACCGGGTCGAGTGCGGTCGCCGCGCTCGATCCCGATCTGCTCCTCGGGGAGATGTCCTTCATCCCGAACCCGCCATCCGATTCCGGGGGCTCCGTTGCCCTGGCGGAAGATGACGGCATCCTGATGGGCTACGGCTATCACCGCGGTCGTGACGAAGGCCAACTGTTGCTGCTGGATGCCCAGACGCTCGCGTCGATGGCCACTGTCCACCTCCCGCAGCGGGTACCGATGGGCTTTCACGGCAACTGGGCGTCGACGGGCTAAGGGGCTGTCGAGTGGGTCTCAGGTTGCCCAATTCTTCCTAACGCTCTCGCGCAACCACAATGGTGCGCCCGAGGCGTGCGCTACAGTGACTCAAGCCACACATAGGGCCAGGTGGCGGGCACGTATGTAGCACGTATGTAGATGGAAGGATCCCCATGGGCGTCGCTATCGAGGTCAACGGACTCACCAAGTCCTTCGGATCTGCGAGGATCTGGGAAGACGTGACGCTCGAGATCCCGGCCGGGGAGGTCAGCGTGTTGCTGGGGCCGTCGGGTACCGGCAAATCGGTGTTCCTGAAATCCCTCATTGGTCTGCTCCGGCCGGAACGCGGCTCGATCATCATCGACGGCACCGACATCATCGAGTGCTCGGCCAAGGAACTTTACGAAATCCGCACGTTGTTCGGTGTACTTTTCCAGGACGGCGCGCTGTTCGGATCGATGAACCTCTTCGACAACACCGCGTTCCCGCTGCGTGAGCACACCAAGAAGAAGGAAAAAGAGATCCGCGACATCGTCATGGAGAAGCTGACNNGACGAGCCCGACTCGGGTCTGGACCCGGTCCGCACCGCCTACCTGAGCCAACTGATCCTCGACATCAACGCCCAGATCGACGCGACCGTCCTCATCGTGACGCACAACATCAACGTCGCCCGCACGGTGCCAGACAACATTGGCATGCTTTTCCGCAAGCATCTGGTGATGTTCGGCCCCCGTGAGGTGTTGCTGACCAGCGACGAGCCAGTCGTGCGGCAGTTCCTCAACGGGCGGCGCATCGGGCCGATCGGCATGTCCGAGGAGAAGGACGAGGCCACCATGGCCGAAGAGCAGGCCCAGCTCGATGCAGGTCAGCATGCGGGCGGCACCGAGGAAGTCGAGGGCGTGCCGCCACAGATCATCGCGTCGCCCGGAATGCCGGAGCGCAAAGCGGTCGGTCGGCGCCAGGCCCGCGTGCGTGAGATGTTGCACACACTGCCAAAGGACGCCCAGGCGGCGATCCTCGATGATCTCGAGGGCACCCACCGGCTGAAAGCGCACGAATTCGGCGACTAACCGTGCGCGCTGCCACCAACGGCCCCCTGCCGGACATGTGCGATCTGCCTGGGGTGTGCGCCGCTGCGCGTTCAAGCAGCCTTGACCGGAGGTTTTCGCAATAACTCCTCGTAACTTGCCGTCGTGCCCTCTTGACGACAGGGGCGTAAACGCGTCAATCTGTTGGGGCAGTAGGTGCCGCATGTCTGCAAGGGAAGTCCAGGGGAAGTCCGAGATCGCCAGCCAGCGCCGGTCTCCCACGGGCAGGTAGGTATGGGTAGTTGAGGAATGCGCAGTCCTGCGCTATTGTTGGACGTTGCGCTGGCTACCTCCTGCCCACCTCACCCGCCACTGACAATGTGGTCTTAGTCTGAGCCCCGTTAGCGGTTCAAGCTATTTAGTTGCGCGCGTGAGATCCGGACAGATCGTCCGCCAGCGAGACCGACATAATTGTCGCGGCGCGAACAGATCCGGTGGCCGCCGGCTCTGGTACGTCGCAGGTGCTGGAAGGGTGCATCTTGGCAGATTTCCGCCAGAGCAAGACAGACCACTCACGTTCTACCGAAAGTCAGGGTAACCCGCAAAGTTTTGCTAACAGCTCCGTGCCCGGAGCCCCCAATCGAGTTTCCTTCGCCAAACTCCGCGAACCGCTTGAGGTTCCGGGGCTTCTTGACGTGCAGACCGACTCGTTCGAGTGGCTGATCGGCTCGCCGCGCTGGCGCGAGATCGCCACCTCGCGCGGGGACATCAAGCCGATGGGTGGCCTCGAAGAGGTGCTCGAAGAGCTGTCCCCGATCGAGGACTTCTCCGGCTCGATGTCGCTGTCTTTCTCAGATCCTCGTTTTGACGAAGTCAAGGCGCCGGTCGACGAGTGCAAAGACAAGGACATGACCTACGCGGCGCCGCTGTTCGTCACTGCGGAGTTCATCAACAACAACACCGGTGAGATCAAGAGCCAGACGGTGTTCATGGGTGACTTCCCGATGATGACGGAGAAGGGCACGTTCATCATCAACGGCACCGAGCGCGTGGTCGTCAGCCAATTGGTGCGGTCACCGGGTGTCTACTTCGACGACACTATCGACAAGTCCACCGAGAAAATGCTGCACAGCGTCAAGGTGATCCCCAGCCGCGGCGCGTGGCTCGAGTTCGACGTCGACAAGCGCGACACCGTCGGTGTGCGCATCGACCGCAAGCGCCGTCAGCCGGTCACCGTGCTGCTCAAGGCACTGGGCTGGACCAGCGAGCAGATCACCGAGCGGTTCGGCTTCTCCGAGATCATGATGTCGACGCTGGAGAAGGACAACACTGCCGGCCCCGACGAAGCCCTGCTGGACATCTACCGGAAGCTACGCCCGGGCGAGCCGCCCACCAAGGAGTCCGCGCAGACCCTGCTGGAGAACCTGTTCTTCAAGGAGAAGCGCTACGACCTGGCTCGTGTTGGCCGCTACAAGGTCAACAAGAAGCTCGGCCTGAACGTCGGTAAGCCGATCACGTCATCGACGCTGACCGAAGAAGACGTCGTCGCCACGATCGAATACCTGGTGCGCCTGCACGAGGGCCAGACGGCGATGACCGTTCCCGGTGGCGCCGAGGTTCCGGTGGAAACCGACGACATCGACCACTTCGGCAACCGCCGTTTGCGTACTGTCGGCGAGCTGATCCAGAACCAGATCCGGGTCGGCATGTCCAGGATGGAGCGCGTTGTCCGGGAGCGGATGACCACTCAGGACGTCGAGGCGATCACGCCGCAGACGCTGATCAACATCCGCCCGGTGGTTGCTGCCATCAAGGAGTTCTTCGGCACCAGCCAGCTGTCGCAGTTCATGGACCAGAACAACCCGCTGTCCGGTCTCACCCACAAGCGCCGCCTGTCGGCGCTGGGGCCGGGTGGTCTGTCACGTGAGCGCGCCGGGCTGGAGGTCCGCGATGTGCACCCGTCGCACTACGGCCGGATGTGCCCGATCGAGACCCCGGAAGGTCCGAACATCGGACTGATCGGCTCGCTGTCGGTGTACGCCCGCGTCAACCCGTTCGGGTTCATCGAGACGCCGTATCGCAAGGTGGTCGAAGGTGTGGTTACCGACGAGATCCACTACCTGACCGCTGACGAGGAGGATCGCCACGTCGTGGCGCAGGCCAACTCGCCGATCGACGACAACGGCCAGTTCCTCGAGACGCGCGTTCTGGTCCGCCGGAAGGCGGGCGAGGTGGAGTACGTGACCTCGTCCGAGGTGGACTACATGGACGTCTCGCCGCGCCAGATGGTGTCGGTGGCCACGGCCATGATCCCGTTCCTCGAACACGACGACGCCAACCGTGCCTTGATGGGTGCCAACATGCAGCGCCAGGCGGTTCCGCTGGTGAAAAGCGAGGCACCGCTGGTGGGTACCGGCATGGAGCTGCGCGCCGCGATCGATGCGGGCGACGTCGTCGTCGCCGAAGAGAGCGGCGTCATCGAGGAGGTGTCGGCCGACTACATCACCGTGATGCACGACAACGGCACCCGGCGCACCTACCGGATGCGCAAGTTCGCCCGCTCCAACCACGGCACCTGTGCCAACCAGTCTCCGATCGTGGACGCCGGAGACCGGGTGGAGGCGGGCCAAGTCATTGCCGATGGTCCGTGCACCGAGAACGGTGAGATGGCGCTGGGCAAGAACCTGCTGGTGGCGATCATGCCGTGGGAGGGCCACAACTACGAGGACGCCATCATCCTCTCCAACCGTTTGGTTGAAGAGGACGTGCTCACCTCGATCCACATCGAAGAGCACGAGATCGACGCCCGCGACACCAAGTTGGGTGCCGAGGAGATCACCCGGGACATCCCGAACGTCTCCGACGAGGTGCTCGCCGACCTGGACGAGCGCGGCATCGTGCGAATCGGTGCCGAGGTTCGTGACGGCGACATCCTGGTCGGCAAGGTCACCCCGAAGGGGGAGACCGAGCTGACGCCGGAAGAGCGGCTGTTGCGTGCGATTTTCGGCGAGAAGGCCCGCGAAGTCCGCGACACCTCACTGAAGGTGCCGCACGGCGAATCCGGCAAGGTCATCGGCATCCGGGTGTTCTCCCGCGAGGACGACGACGAACTGCCGGCTGGAGTCAACGAGCTGGTCCGCGTCTACGTGGCGCAGAAGCGCAAGATCTCCGACGGCGACAAGCTGGCCGGACGGCACGGCAACAAGGGCGTCATCGGCAAGATCCTGGCGGCCGAGGACATGCCCTTCATGCCGGACGGCACTCCCGTGGACATCATCCTGAACACCCACGGTGTGCCGCGACGGATGAACATCGGCCAGATCCTGGAAACCCACCTCGGTTGGGTGGCCAAGTCCGGCTGGAAGGTCGACGTGACCGATGGTCGGCCGGAATGGGCGGCCAACCTGCCCGAGGGACTGCTGAACGCCGAGCCGGACCAGACGGTATCGACTCCGGTGTTCGACGGTGCCAAGGAGGAGGAGCTGCAGGGTCTGCTGTCATGCACGTTGCCCAACCGGGACAACGAAGTGATGGTGAACGGCGACGGCAAGGCGATGCTGTTCGACGGTCGCAGCGGCGAGCCCTTCCCGTACCCGGTGACCGTTGGCTACATGTACATCATGAAGCTGCACCACCTGGTAGACGACAAGATCCACGCCCGCTCGACCGGTCCGTACTCGATGATCACCCAGCAGCCGCTGGGCGGTAAGGCGCAGTTCGGTGGCCAGCGGTTCGGGGAGATGGAGTGCTGGGCCATGCAGGCCTACGGTGCCGCCTACACGCTGCAGGAGCTCTTGACCATCAAGTCCGACGACACCGTCGGCCGCGTCAAGGTCTACGAGGCGATCGTCAAGGGCGAGAACATCCCGGAACCGGGTATCCCCGAGTCGTTCAAGGTGCTGCTCAAGGAGCTGCAATCGCTGTGCCTCAACGTTGAGGTGCTGTCTTCGGATGGCGCAGCGATCGAGCTGCGCGAGGGCGAGGACGAAGACCTTGAGCGGGCCGCGGCAAACCTTGGAATCAACTTGTCTCGCAACGAATCCGCGTCTGTTGAGGATTTGGCTTAGCCCTAGCTAAGCGATGCGCGCTTGCGCGTGTCGCTACAGAACACAGTGTTACTAAACCCGCAAGGGGAAAGGGAGTTACGTGCTCGACGTCAACTTCTTCGATGAACTCCGCATTGGCCTGGCTACCGCAGAGGACATCAGGCAATGGTCTTACGGCGAGGTTAAGAAGCCGGAGACAATCAACTACCGCACGCTGAAGCCCGAGAAGGACGGCCTGTTCTGCGAGAAGATCTTCGGACCGACTCGCGACTGGGAGTGCTACTGCGGCAAGTACAAGCGCGTGCGCTTCAAGGGCATCATCTGCGAGCGCTGTGGCGTCGAGGTAACTCGGGCCAAGGTGCGTCGTGAGCGGATGGGGCACATCGAGCTGGCCGCGCCGGTCACGCACATCTGGTACTTCAAGGGTGTGCCGAGCCGTCTTGGCTACCTGCTGGACCTGGCCCCGAAGGATCTCGAGAAGATCATCTACTTCGCCGCCTACGTGATCACCGCGGTCGACACCGAGATGCGGCACAACGAGCTGTCGACGCTCGAGGCCGAAATGGTGGTGGAGCGCAAGGGTGTTGAGGACCAGCGCGACGCCGAATTGGAAGCCCGCGCGCAGAAGCTCGAGGCCGACCTGGCCGAACTGGAGGCTGAGGGCGCGAAAGCCGATGCCCGACGCAAGGTTCGGGACGGCGGCGAGCGGGAGATGCGCCAGATGCGCGACCGCGCCCAGCGTGAGCTGGACCGGCTCGAGGAGATCTGGACCAGCTTCACCAAGCTGGCTCCCAAGCAGCTGATCGTTGACGAGAATCTCTACCGCGAAATCGTGGATCGCTACGGCGAGTACTTCACCGGCGCCATGGGCGCGGAGTCGATCCAGAAGCTGATCGAGAACTTCGATATCGACGCAGAAGCCGAGATATTGCGTGACGTTATCCGAAATGGCAAGGGGCAGAAGAAGCTTCGTGCACTGAAGCGCTTGAAGGTGGTCGCTGCATTCCAGCAGTCCGGCAACTCGCCGATGGGCATGGTGTTGGATGCCGTCCCGGTCATCCCGCCGGAGTTGCGCCCGATGGTGCAGCTTGACGGTGGCCGGTTCGCAACCAGTGACCTCAACGACCTCTACCGCCGGGTGATCAACCGCAACAACCGGCTCAAGAGGCTCATCGATCTGGGCGCTCCCGAGATCATCGTCAACAACGAGAAGCGGATGCTGCAAGAGTCCGTGGACGCGCTGTTCGACAACGGTCGTCGGGGCCGTCCGGTTACCGGACCCGGCAACCGGCCGCTCAAGTCGCTGTCGGATCTGCTCAAGGGCAAGCAGGGCCGGTTCCGGCAGAACCTGCTGGGCAAGCGTGTCGACTACTCCGGCCGTTCGGTCATCGTTGTCGGTCCGCAGCTCAAGCTGCACCAGTGCGGTCTGCCCAAGCTGATGGCGCTGGAGCTGTTCAAGCCGTTCGTCATGAAGCGACTCGTCGACCTCAATCACGCGCAAAACATCAAGAGTGCCAAGCGGATGGTCGAGCGTCAGCGTCCCCAGGTGTGGGATGTGCTCGAAGAGGTCATTTCCGAGCACCCGGTGCTGCTGAACCGCGCGCCCACCCTGCACCGGCTGGGCATCCAGGCCTTCGAGCCAATGCTGGTGGAAGGCAAGGCTATTCAGCTGCACCCGTTGGTATGTGAGGCGTTCAACGCCGACTTCGACGGTGACCAGATGGCGGTGCACCTGCCGCTGTCCGCTGAGGCGCAGGCCGAGGCCCGCATTCTGATGCTGTCGTCCAACAACATCCTGTCGCCGGCATCTGGGCGCCCGTTGGCCATGCCGCGATTGGACATGGTGACCGGGCTGTTCTTCTTGACCACCGAGATCGATGGGTCCGACGGTGAATATCAACCGGCCGCCAAGGATAAGCCGGAGGTCGGGGTGTACTCCTCACCGGCCGAAGCCATCATGGCTTCCGACCGTGGCGTGCTCTCGGTACGGGCCAAGATCAAGGTGCGGCTGACGCAGCTGCGTCCGCCGGCCGAGATCGAAACCGAGCTGTTCGGCCCCAACGGCTGGCAGCCGGGTGACGCGTGGCTGGCCGAGACGACGCTGGGCCGGGTGCTTTTCAACGAGCTGCTGCCGCTGGGCTATGCGTTCGTGAACAAGCAGATGCACAAGAAGGTGCAGGCTGCCATCATCAACGACCTGGCCGAGCGCTACCCGATGATCGTGGTGGCACAGACCGTCGACAAGCTCAAGGACGCCGGTTTCTATTGGGCGACCCGAAGCGGCGTCACGGTCTCGATGGCCGACGTGTTGGTTCCGCCGCGGAAGAAGGAGATTCTCGACTTCTACGAGGATCGGGCCGACAAGGTCGAAAAGCAGTTTCAGCGCGGCGCTTTGAACCGCGAGGAGCGCAACGAGGCGCTGGTCGAGATCTGGAAGGAAGCCACCGACGAAGTCGGTAAGGCGCTGAAGGAGCACTACCCGAGCGACAACCCGATCATCACGATCGTGGAGTCGGGTGCCACCGGTAACTTCACCCAGACCCGGACGCTGGCCGGCATGAAGGGCCTGGTGACCAACCCGAAGGGTGAGTTCATCCCACGGCCGATCAAGTCCTCGTTCCGTGAGGGCCTGACCGTGCTGGAGTACTTCATCAACACCCACGGGGCTCGAAAGGGCTTGGCGGACACCGCATTGCGTACCGCCGACTCCGGCTACCTGACCCGTCGTCTGGTAGACGTGTCCCAGGACGTCATCGTCCGCGAGCACGACTGCCAGACCGAGCGTGGCATCCTCGTCGAGCTGGCCGAGCGTCAGCCTGACGGCACCCTGATCCGTGACCCGTACATCGAAACATCGGCGTACGCGCGGACTCTGGGCGCCGACGCGGTCGACGAGGCCGGCAACGTCGTCGTCGTGCGTGGTGAAGACCTGGGTGATCCATCAATCGACGCCCTGTTGGCGGCGGGCATCACGCAGATCAAGGTGCGCTCGGTGCTGACGTGTACCACCGGCACCGGTGTGTGCGCGACCTGCTACGGCCGTTCCATGGCCACCGGCAAGCTGGTCGACATCGGCGAGGCCGTCGGTATCGTGGCAGCCCAGTCGATCGGTGAGCCCGGCACGCAGCTGACCATGCGTACCTTCCACCAGGGTGGTGTCGGTGAGGACATCACCGGCGGTCTGCCGCGTGTCCAGGAACTGTTCGAGGCCCGCGTGCCGCGTGGCAAGGCGCCGATCGCCGACGTCACCGGCCGAGTCCGCCTCGAGGACGGCGAGCGCTTCTACAAGATCACCGTCGTTCCCGACGACGGCGGCGAGGAAGTGGTCTACGACAAGCTCTCCAAGCGGCAGCGACTGCGTGTGTTCAAGCACGAAGACGGTTCCGAGCGGGTGCTCTCTGACGGTGACCACGTCGAGGTGGGCCAGCAGCTGATGGAAGGCTCGGCTGACCCGCACGAGGTGCTCCGGGTGCAAGGCCCCCGTCAGGTGCAGATCCACCTCGTCCGGGAGACCCAAGAGGTCTACCGCGCTCAGGGTGTGTCGATCCACGACAAGCACATCGAGGTGATCGTTCGGCAGATGCTGCGCCGTGTCACCATCATCGACTCGGGCGCAACAGAGTTCCTGCCCGGCTCGCTGATCGACCGTGCGGAGTTCGAGGCCGCCAACCGCCGAGTGGTGGCCGAGGGCAGCGAGCCCGCGGCCGGTCGTCCGGTGCTGATGGGTATCACGAAGGCGTCGCTGGCCACCGACTCGTGGCTCAGCGCGGCGTCGTTCCAGGAGACCACGCGTGTGCTGACCGATGCGGCCATCAACTGCCGCAGCGACAAGCTGCAGGGTCTGAAGGAGAACGTGATCATCGGAAAGT
>PLSK01000187.1 GCA_003165155.1 Mycobacterium sp.
TACTTGCCAAGTTTTCTGCGCTGCACCCGGGTGCGGCGCAGCAGCTTGCGGTGCTTTTTCTTCGACATACGTTTGCGCCGCTTCTTGATTACTGAACCCATGAACTCCGCTATCTGACCCGTGACCGGCTTTTATAAGGACCGGCATACTTTACCCGGCTGCCGGCACGGAACACCAAACGGCGGCGTCAGACTGCCTTAGAGGGCCATCCGGCGAGCTCAGGTACCGACGAGGCCGAACCTGATCGCGCGGCCTGTTCTCGGCTCAGCCCGCGTCGAAGTACGAAGTCTCCAGCATGTCGTGCACGGCCTTGGCATGCACCCGGAAGGACCGCCCAACCCGTACCGCGGGCAGTTCGCCGTTGTGCACCAACCGGTACACCGTCATCTTGGAGACCCGCATCAGGGAGGCCACCTCGGCAACGGTCAGAAACTGTGTTCTAGCCTGCTGGCCGTCGGCGGAACCGGCATCTCGCACCGATTTACTGCCAGCCGAATCCCGCGCCAATGGCCCGTTCGTAGACGTCATCGCTACCCAATCGTTTCTGGCACGCGCAATGCCAGTGGCTTCCCCTCCGCTGGCACCCACGCGCGCTTACACAGAGGAGAATAGCGGGACTAGTGGGGTTACTGGTACTGGTGGGGGACAATCATTATGAAACTCTTTAATTATTCGGATGTAATTCTTAGCTGCTCAGAGCGGCTTTTGGCGGCCTGAACCGCCGCGTCAACAGCAGCCCGAAATCCGCCTTTTTCGAGTTCGCGCAGCGCAGCAGCGGTGGTTCCCCCAGGCGAAGTAACGGTGGCCCGCAGTTGGGCCGCCGTGGTATCGGCCCGCGCACCCGGCGGTTCGCCGTCGGCCGACCGGTCCTGATCCATCCGATCCAGCAGCATTGCCGCGGCCCCGGCCATCGTCTGCACCGTCAGCTCGGTGGCCACTTCGCGGCTCAAGCCCGCCCCGACACCGGCGTCCACCAGTGCCTCGACCAACAACAGGAAATATGCCGGACCGGATCCCGACAGTGCGGTCACCGCGTCCATTTGCCCCTCGGGGACGGTCAGCGCGCTGCCGACGGCGTCGAACAAGGCCGAGACCTCATCGAGCTGTTGAGCGGTGACGAAACGCCCCTTGGCCAATGCGGTGACGCCCGCGCCCACCAACGCCGCCGCGTTCGGCATCGCCCGGATCACCGGCGTTCCGGCCGGCAGCTTCGACTCGACGTGGTTGATCGTGATTCCTGCCGCGACGGTGACGTACACCTGCTCGGGGCTGTCTTTCTCGGCTCCGGCAGCCGCACGGGCCAGCTCCCCCAGCACCGACTCGACGTCGCCGGGCTTGACCGCCACCACAACGAACGCCGCGTTGTCGACGGCTTCGGTCACCGACGTCACCAACACCGAATAGGTATTGGCCAGGTATGTGGCGCGGTCGGGCATCCGCTCAGCCACCACCAGGTCTTTGAGCTGCCGCCCAGCGCGCAGCAAGCCCGACAGCAATGCCTCGCCGATGCTGCCGCCACCGATGATCGCGATTCTTGCCATGCCGGAAAGCATCGCAGACAGCTCGCCTTATCCGGGCTACCGGGGCGTCACCTTTTCGGAGGCACCATCGCCAATTGGCGCGACTGCGCCACGATGCGGCCCAGGCTGTCGACGACGATGTGGTCTTCGTCGAACCAGTCGTGCCCGATCTCGAGGCAGGTGCAGATCACTCGCAGCCAGCCGTCGGCGGGCAGACCCCTCAGGAAGGCCGTCAGCTGAACGGTAGGCGCCCAGCCGGTGCGGTCCACGGCAAAGGTCACCGGCGCCGACAGGTCCCCACACATGAGCGCAAACAGCGCGTCTGGCGCGACGCCGCGCGGGCGTGCCCACATCTGGAAAACCGGCGGCCGCCCGGCCCACCCATCCCTGGCTGGGGCCAGGGTCGACAGCACCGGCCGGATATCGCAGCCTTCGCCCAGGTGCACCATGCCGGCCAACGGGTGGCCGGGCCCGATCGGCGCGATGTCGTCGGGCGGTTCCGGTGCCATCAAACCCACAACCGGGTTTGCCGACAGCAAGGGCATGGCCGCGCCACCATGGGGGCCACCTGCGAGGAAACGCTCCGGTTCGCCGAGATTGACCACGGCGTGTACCGCGGTGCGGTCGCCCTGGATGAGCTCAACGTCAACCACGCTGATGCGGCGGCCGCGCTTGCGGGTCGAGGTCACCAGCCGCATCACCCCCGGGTCGGGCGCCGAGAGGAAGCTTGCCGACACCGCGACTGGCTGTAAGACCGGTTGGAGTCCACCGGATTGCCCCTGAGCGGCGGTGCGCGCGGCGTTGGCACACAGCGCCAGCATTGCGCCTCCATGCACCTTGGGCCCGATCGTCCAGCTCTTATCCAGCTCGCCTTCGAATACGCCCGGATCGACCTCACGCAGCGTCATTGCGGTGGTGAATAGCGCGGTCATGGTCTGCTGGCAGGTCTTCTGGATATTTACCGGGACGTCAGCGCAGCAGGTGTGTGCGGGCGAACTGCAGCGATTCGGCGAGCATGGCCTCGCGTTCGTTGGCGGAACGCGCGCTTGACGTGGACACCTCGAGAATGACGTGGCCCGCGAAATGGCTGGCCGCCAGCATCTGGCACACCTCGGCGGTGGGTTCCGTGCCGCGCCCTGGCACGAGGTGCTCGTCGGCGGGCAGGCCGCTGCCGTCACACAGGTGCAGATGCGCCAGCCCAGAGCCCATCCGCTCGGCCATGTCCAGCGCATCGGTGCCGGCGGTGGAGGTGTGCGACAGATCCAGCGTGTAGTGCGCGTGCTCGCCGTCCAGCGGGTCGTAGGACGGCGCGAACGCCGAAATCGCGGGACCAGGGCCGCCGCCGCGCCTGCGCATCCGTTGGCGCGACTGATCGACCCCGAAAAACCGGTCAGCGCGGAACGGGAACATGTTTTCCACGGCGACCAGCACTTCGCTGGCTGCCTCGAGGGCCATGACCTGGTCGCTGAACCCCTCGGCATAACGCCGTTGCCAGCGAAACGGCGGATGCACGACGACCGTCTGGGCGCCCAGTTGTTCGGCAGCCTTGACGCTGCGCTCCAGCTTGGAGATCGGGTTGGAACCCCACACTCGCTGCGAGATCAGCAGGCAGGGGGCGTGCACCGAGAGCACCGGCACCTGATGACGTCGAGACATCTTCTGGATGGCATCGATGTCCTGGCTGACCGACTCGCTCCACACCATCAGCTCGACGCCGTCGTAACCGAGCTTGGCCGCGTACTCGAACGCGGCCTCGGCCCTCAACGGGTAGACCGAGGCCGTCGATAGGCCGACTTTGATTGCTGGGCGCAAGTGTCTGTGTGGTTCCGAGTTGGGTCCGAGTAGGCCTGAAAAGATCCGTCTATCCCGATTGCAAGGACAACGCTAGCGGTCCCAAAGTGATCAGCGCCCCCACGGCGACCGCGATCAACGTGCTGGTGATGTCCTCAGTCTTACGAACCACCCGCACCCCAACCACCAGTCCCAGAATGACCAGCACCGATAGCACCAGCGCCACGATGCTGTTCCAGCGCCACAGCTCGTCGAAGGCGATGAACAGCCCTGCGCCGAACGCCACGGCCAGGATCGACTGGAACACGATCAGACTGCTGCGCCACAGCGTCTCGAATCTGCCCGGTCCGCGGTGGACGTCCTGGGCCTGGCTATCGCGGCCCGCTGGCCGGGGGCCACCATCGAGCTGGTCCCGCTTGAGTTCGCCTCGCGCAAGGTCGGCACCCGGCGGGTCAGCTTCCACTTTGGCCCGCTCGTCACTGCGCCGTCGAGCCAGTTCATCGGCCAGGGTCTGGCCGCCGAACAACGTCCCCTCCGACGCCTGCAGATAAGAACGCACGTAGGCGGAATCCTCGCTGGTCGACTCCGCGTCGCGGACCTCCGAATCCATTACGTCCAACGGGGAGTCGGCGTAATGGTCCACGGGATCCGGACTCATGCCCTCCGCGCCGGATCGCGGCCCTGATTGGTCGGTGCCGGCGGCCAGGCTCTGCTCATCCCGCGCCTCGGCCTGACGCAGAGGCCGCGGGTAAGCGCTGCGCTCGGGGCCCGACCGGCGTTGAATCCGCGGTGTCGATTTGGGCCAGCGCGGTTCCGGTTCGGACCAGTACGCGGCCTTCGTCGGTTTTTCGCTGGCTGGTTCGGTGCCGGCCGGTTCGGAAACGAGTTCAGCACGCGTCGGTGGAGCTGCCTGTTGGGTCGCTCGCACTCCCCCGTTGACCCCGGGCGCGCGTGCTGCATTCGCAGCATGCCGGGTCTCGTCGCGGTCGTCGTCGCGGATGATCGGAATTTCACCGGTCAGCTCGGCGACCGTAACCGAGTCGCCGTCGCCGCGCCGTCGCCGACGCCGACGAGTGACCGACGGGGCGCCAAGCGTCCCATTTTTGGCCAGCAATTCGGCCACCGAGATCGGCTTGCTGTTATCCGCCTCAGATTGTGATCCGGTCATGGTTTGTCGCCTCTCGATCGGTTAGCTGCTTTCCGATCAACTACCTGACCTCTAGCATCTCGCACCGACGTCTCCACCAGGGCAGTTCCGTCGGCTTCACTGTCGAGTTTGCGCAAGATGAGACCCTCCCGTAAAGCCCACGGGCAGATATCCACCGTTTCGATTGCCAACGCTCGCATACTCGCTTCCGCCACCAGAGCGCCCGCCACGATTTGCGGCGCTCGCTCGGCGCTAACTCCTTCCAATTCCGCCCGGTCAGCGGTCGTCATCCTAGATATGAAAGATATGAGTTGCCTGAGGCCGTTGGCGGTGAGTGTCCGCTTTACCCGGGGTCCCGCTGCCGACGGCGCCGCACCTGTTAGCCGGGCCAGCGACCGAAACGTCTTCGATGTTGCTACGGCCAACTCAGGGCTGCCCGCGTCAAGCACGGAAACACTGGCGTCCGCTAGCTCGGAGTCCAGCCAATCGCGAAGCATTGCCACCCGACGCCGACCGGGCGGATCGTCGGCCAACCACTCGCGGGTCAGTCTCCCGGCGCCCAGCGGCAGCGACAGCGCGACCTCGGGCTCCTCATCGACGCCGCTGGATAGTTCCAGCGAGCCGCCGCCGATGTCCAGGTTGATGATCCGCCCCGCGCTCCATCCGTACCATCGGCGCACCGCCAGGAAGGTCAACCGGGACTCATCGACTCCGGTCAGCACCTGTAACTCGACGCCGGCCTCTTTGCGCACCCGCGACAGCACGTCGTCGGAATTCTCGGCCTCGCGGACCGCGGACGTGGCGAAGGCCATCATCTCTGAGCAACCGGAGCTGACCGCGATCTTGGCGAACTCATCGATCGTAGAAACCAGCTTGTCGGCCCCGCGTTTGGTGATATTGCCCGAGTTGTCGGTGGCCTCGGCCAACCGCAACGTGGCCTTCGTAGAACTCATCGGCGTCGGATGCCCGCCACGGTGGGCATCGACCACCAGCAGATGGACCGTGTTACTACCTACGTCGAGGACGCCCAATCGCACGAAGCCCAACTTAGTCGGGAGACGATGCGGGACGCGTCGCGGCCCGCTGAGGAGCCCGACAATCAATTCAAGCGGGAGACGATGCGGGACGCGTCGCGGCCCGCTGAGGAGCCCGACAATCAATTCGAGCGGGAGACGATGCGGGACGCGTCGCCGCCCGAGTGTCATCGGGTCAAGCGGCCGGAATCGTGGTCTAACGTTGAATCCGTGGTGAACTCGCGCCAGGAACAGGTGCACGCGGGACAAGAAGTCGAATTGGACTTCGCCCGCGAGTGGGTGGAGTTCTACGACCCGGACAATCCCGAGCACCTGATCGCGGCCGATCTCACCTGGCTGCTGTCCCGCTGGACGTGCGTATTCGGCACACCAGCCTGCCGCGGCACTGTGCAGGGCCGGCCAAATGACGGCTGTTGCTCGCACGGTGCGTTCCTGTCGGACGACGACGACCGCGCCCGGTTGGACGACGCGGTCAAACAGCTGACCGACAGCGACTGGCAATACCGCGAAAAGGGCCTGGGCCACAAGGGCTACCTCGAACTTGACGAGCACGAGGGCCAACCCCAATACCGCACCCGCAAACACAAGAATGCCTGCATCTTCTTGAACCGGCCGGGGTTTGCCGCCGGCGAGGGATGCGCGCTGCACAGCAAAGCACTGAAGCTGGGCGTTCCGCCGTTGACGATGAAACCCGACGTCTGCTGGCAGTTGCCGATCCGGCGCAGCCAGGAGTGGGTAACCCGGCCTGACGGCACGGAAATCCTGAAAACCACCGTCACCGAATACGATCGCCGCGGCTGGGGATCTGGCGGCGCCGACCTGCATTGGTATTGCACCGGCGATCCGGCCGCACATATCGGCGCCAAGCAGGTGTGGGAGAGCCTGGCCGACGAACTCACCGAACTGCTCGGCGCGAAGGCCTACGGGGAGCTGGAAGCGATGTGCAAGCGCCGCAACAAATTGGGGCTCATCGCCGTGCACCCCGCGACGCGCGCTGCCGAAATCAACCAGCCGCCGGCTCGCTAGTCCAGCGTGCGTCCTGGGCGGGAAATCGGCGAGATTCCCGCCCCCAACGCACACTCGACGCCTTCAATGCACACGCAACGCCTTTAACGCGCTACCCCTCGAGCTTGTAGCCCAGCCCCCGCACCGTCACCAGGTGGACCGGGTTCGCCGGGTCACCTTCGATCTTGGACCGCAGCCGCTTGACGTGAACGTCGAGGGTTTTGGTGTCGCCGACATAGTCCGCGCCCCAGACCCGGTCTATCAGCTGTCCGCGGGTCAGCACCCGCCCGCTGTTGCGCATCAGGTATTCGAGCAGGTCGAATTCTTTGAGCGGCAACGTGATTGAGTCGCCATTGACCGATACGACGTGCCGCTCCACATCCATCCGGACCGGGCCGGACTCCAGCACGCCGTCGCTGATCTCAGAGTCGTCGTCACCACCCCGACGAAGCACAGCCCGGATCCGGGCGATCAGCTCGCGGGCCGAATACGGCTTGGTTACATAGTCGTCGGCGCCAAGCTCGAGGCCGACCACTTTGTCGATCTCGCTGTCCCGCGCGGTCACCATGATCACCGGCACGCTGGAACGGGCACGCAGTTGCTTGCACACATCGGTGCCCGACATCCCCGGCAGCATCAGATCGAGCAGAACGATGTCCGCGCCGGCGCGGTCAAATTCGGCCAGCGCGGCCGGCCCATCGGTCACCACGGTGGCCTCAAAGCCTTCTTTGCGGAGCAAAAAGGCCAGTGGATCGGCAAGCGACTCCTCGTCCTCCACAATCATTACACTGGTCATCAGCGCCACTCCTCCTCATCGCTTCGCTCTGCATCGTCGTAGGCGCGGGTCATCAGTGCCACTTCCCCTCATCGCTTCGCTCTGCATCGTCATAGGCGCGGGTCATCGACTTAGCTCTTCCTCTCGTTGGGACCTGTTGGGGCGCAAATCGCGACCCCGCAGTTGCTCGGGTTCCTCGTCGTCGTCCTTGTCAGCGGGCATCGCCGGAATAGACAGCGTGAACGTCGATCCCGTTCCCGGCTTGCTCCACACGCCGATGCTGCCGTCGTGGTTGGCCGCCACGTGTTTGACGATGGCCAGCCCAAGACCACTGCCCCCGGTGGCGCGCGAGCGTGCCTTGTCCCCGCGGAAGAACCGCTCGAAGACGCGCTCCTGGTCTTCCAGGGCGATCCCGATACCCCGGTCGGTGACGGCGATCTCTATGTTGTCACCGCGGCGGCGGCGGCTTATCGACACCGGAGAGCCCGGAGGCGAATATGCGATCGCGTTGGAGACCAGATTGGCCAGGGCGGTGACGAGCAGGGTTTGGTCGCCAAGCACCCGCAAGCCGCCGGGCGCGTCGGTGCGAACCTCGATGTGAGCATTTTCAGCGGCCACTTTGTGGCGCGATATCGCCTCGGACACAACGGTATCGACGTCAACGTCGGTGACGTTGGGCAATCGCTCGGCGCCCTGCAGCCGGGAAAGCTCGATCAGTTCGGCAACCATGTCGCCCAATCGGTTGGCTTCGATGAGCACCTTCTCGGCGAACCGGCGAACGGTGTCGGAGTCGTCGGCAGACGCCAGCAGAGCTTCGGCGAGCAGCGCCATGGCTCCAACCGGGGTTTTGAGTTCGTGGCTGACGTTTGCCACGAAGTCACGCCGGGTCGCTTCCATGCGGGCATAGTCGGACTGGTCGTGGACGAAGACCACGGCGAACCGGCGGTCTTCCTCGCTCAGCAACCGGGCTTGCCCATGCACCGACAGCCCGGACCTGCCGGCGACCTGGCGTCTGCCCGGCTGCAGGTCGAACTCGACCTCGTCACCGGCCAGCGCCTGCTGCGCGGCCTGCCAAGCCTGGTCGTCCAGCTGCCGGTCACGCACCAGGCCGAGCTCTCTGGCCCGATCGTTGAGATATACGACGTCGCGATGCGAATCCACCACCGCGGCGCCCAGCGGCATCAGCGCGACGATGCGTTGCAGCATCTGTGCGACAGTGATCCCCGTCCACTCGGTGGCCACTCGTTGGCGGCGTTTAGCTACCCGGGGCGAAAGCCGAGTGCCAACCGCTACGCCTACGGCCAGCGCCAGCACGGACAAGGCCCCGGCCAACAACACGGCCGAGAACACAGTCACAACAAAATCCTACAAATTTGGTGAACGCCACCCTAGCGGGGCAAGGCCAAAAACGGACAAGTCACACGTTGCGTGGCAGATGTTCCGCTGACGTTAACGGATTGTTTGGTAAACGGGGCTTTCAAGCGCAATAACGGCCGCCCAAGAATCGGCGATCGCGGCTACGCACGCCCCTGGTTGGCTACCGCGGCGGCGCCTGAAGCCGCAGCCGCCGGGTCGAGGTAGGTGCCGCCCGCCACCACCGGCCGCAGGTCGGCATCGAGGTCATAGCGCAGCGGAATGCCGGTCGGGATATTCAGCTCGGCAATGTTGTCATCGGATACCTGGTCCAGGTACTTGACCAGAGCGCGCAAGGAATTGCCATGGGCGACCATCAGCACCGTCTTACCCGCCCACAGATCCGGAACGATCACATCGGTGAAATACGGCAGAAAACGGACCACCACGTCGGCCAGGCATTCGGTCAACGGGCCGCCGCCGACGTTGGCGTACCGGGGGTCGGTGTCCTGGCTGAACTCGCTGGCCTTTTCGATTGGCGGTGGTGGCGTGTCGTAGCTGCGCCGCCACGCCATGAACTGCTCGTCGCCGTAGCGGGCCTTGGTCTCGGCCTTGTCCAGGCCTTGCAGCGCGCCGTAATGGCGTTCGTTGAGCCGCCAGCTGCGGTGTACGGGAATCCACAGCCGGTCGGCGCTCTCCAGGGCCAGGTGCGCGGTGGTGATCGCGCGGCGCAGCAGCGACGTGTGGAGCACGTCGGGCAACAGGTCGTGTTCGATCAACAGCTCGCCCGAGCGAACAGCCTCGGCCCTGCCCTTTTCGGTCAGGCCGACGTCGACCCAGCCCGTGAACAGGTTGAGGGCATTCCACTCGCTCTCGCCGTGGCGGAGCAGAACCAACGTGGCAGTGTCACCCATACCGCTCAGTCTCTCACGCACTCACTTAGTCGTCTTGCCCATCTTGATGGATAAGGTGGGCGAAGGCTTCCAGATTCTTCAGCGACTCGCCGCGAGATACCCGCCACTCCCACTCTTTTTGAATCGACGAACGAAAACCTAACTCCAGCAACGTATTGAAGTCCGAGTCAACCGCCTCGAGCACCTGTCCGAGCACCCGGTCGATCTCGTCGGCATCGACCGAAGCCAGCGACATCCGGCCCACCAGGTAGATATCGCCGACGTTGTCCAGCGTGTACGCGACCCCGTAAAGCCGGCGGTTGCGCTTGAGCAGGAAGCGGTAGACGCCCTCGTGGTTCTCGTCGGGCTGGCGGCACACGAACGCCTCCACCCGTACCGAGTGTTCGCCGATGCTCAGGATGGTGTTGGTCTTGAGCTTGCGTTCGCCGGGTAGCTCCACCACCAACCCCGGCAATCCGCCGTGCACGCCAGGGTGTTCCGCGTATGTCAGCTCGCTGGCCCGCAGCGCATCCTCGATCACCCGCTGCACAGTTGAACTCACGCGCCCACCCCACGACGTGGCGTCCAGTGCCGGGGCTTGCGCGCCGCGACTCGGTCCCGGACGCGGCGCTGGCGCTCGGCAGTGAAGTCGCCGATCGCGCGCCGGTAGCTGGACAGCAGTGCGTCGGTGGTGTTCTCCCAGGAGAACGTCGCTGCGTGCGCTGCCGCCGCACGGCTCATCTCCAGTCCGCGTGGCCCGGCCCGCACGCCGAGCAGGTCATCGAGGGCAGCCGCCCACTGATCGACGCCGTGCCCGGAGACCAGGGTGCCGGTGACCCCGTCGCGCACCGCCACCGGCAGACCACCCACCGCAGCCGCGACGACGGGTGTGCCACAGGCCTGTGCCTCGACGGCGACCAAGCCGAACGACTCCGAATAGCTTGGCACCGCAACCAAGTCTGCGGCCTGAAACAAGGTGGCAAGGTTCGGGCGAGTTTGCGGCGGCAGGAAGGTCACCCGTGCCGTGATGCCGAGTTCGTCAGCGAGCCGGACCAATCCGTCCGGTGAGGCCATGCCGCTGCCCGACGGCCCACCCGCCACGACGACGCGAACCCCCGGCAGCTTTGCGGCCGCGCGCAGCACGATGTCGGGTGCTTTCAGTGGCTGAATGCGTCCGACGAAGGCCACCACATGCTCGTCGAGAGGGAGCCCCAGGGCGGCCCGGGCAGCCCGCTGATCACCGGGTCGGAACACTTTGAGATCGACACCGGGGTGGACAACATCGATTCGTCTGGGGTCGGCGCGATGAATCGAGATCAGTTGTCTTGCTTCATCTTCAGTGTTAACGATGAGCCGGTCTGCCTCGTCGACGACCTGCTGCTCGCCAACGGTTCGCAGCGGCGGCTCGGCCCGGTCACCTTCGGCCAGCGCCGCGTTCTTCACCGCGGCCAAGGTATGGGCCGTATGCACCAACGGCACCGCCCAGCGGTCCCGTGCCAGCCAGCCGACCTGACCCGACAGCCAGTAGTGCGAGTGCACGATGTCGTAGTAACCCGGTTCGTGGGACGCTTCGGCGCGCAACACCCCGGCCGCGAATCCGCACAGCTGGGTGGGCAGATCGTATTTGTCCAGACCCTCGAACGGTCCCGCCACCACATTGCGCACCAGCACGCCGGGGGCCACCCGCTGGACGGGCGGGTCGGCGGACGCGGTGGCCCGGGTGAAGATCTCTACCTCGATGCCCCGCTTGGCCAGGTGCAAGGCACTTTGCAGTACGTAGACGTTCATACCGCCGGCATCACCGGTGCCCGGCTGGGCAAGCGGGGACGTGTGCACTGCCAACACCGCTACCCGGCGCGGGTCGTCCGCTGCGGAAACGTGCCGATTCCCGCTCCGTTCTGAGGGCCGCACACTTTCATCTTTACAGCACGGAGTCACGTCTATAGGACGGGCCTGAGGTCCATTCGTGCGTACGGGACGCTTGTTCGCGTTAAGCAGAAGACTCGGGGGCGACCTCTCGCAGCCGCGAGTCCAGTGCCCCGGCGCGGCGCATCGCGCTCAGCGGATCGGCATAAAGCCCACCAAGCGACACAATCCCCGCCCCGGCCTCTTGCACCCGGTTACCGAAGACGGTGACGCGAAGGTCGCGCGGCGCCAGTACGGAGCGCCCGACGAACGCCGCCTCGACCTGCTCCATAGCCTCGGGGTATTCCGTGAATGCCTGGCCACCGACCACCAGCTCATCGGGATTAAGCAGGTCACGCAGCAAGGCGACCGCCTCACCAAGCACCCGGGCCCGCTCCGTTAGTAGCTCTTTGGCCTCCTGGTTGCCCGTTCGCGCGACCCGCAACAGGTCGGTGATGCCGGCAGCGGATCCGCCCGTGCGAGTCGCCGAGGCCCCACCAACCAAGCCGGGCAAGATCCGGAGGCGACGCGCCGCAGCCAGCACCGCCTCATCGCTGACAGTGGATTCCAGCTGTCCGGTACCGCCGAGCAATTCGGAATTCGCGGGCAGGGCCGCGATGGTGCCCGGGCCGCTGGCCGGGCAATGCACGCGGCCGCCGATCACCAAGGCATAACCCACGGTCTCGCGGGCATAGACGTACAGGCTGGTTGGCGAGCTTGGCGCGAAGCGCCGCATGCCAAGCAACAGCTCGGCGCCGGCCATCGCGTCGACGTGCGACGCCACCGACACCGGCAGACCCAGAGCGTCGGCCAGTACCGGCCCGACCGGTGCCTGCCGCCAGCCCAGACGCGGGTGGTCGACGTGGCCCGTTGCACTATCGACGGCGCCACCGATCGCCACCCCGACCCATAGCGGCCGGCGCCGATGCCAACGTCTTAGGTAACGGCTCGCGCTGTCGGCCAGCGACGCCAACGCGGCCCCGCCGGGACTCAGCGGCGTTGGGGTTTCGACCGTGTCGAGCGTGCGGCCGAACAGATCGGTGGCCACGATGCTGGTGGTCCGTGCGCCGATATGAATGCCCAGCGTCACGAACGGTTCGTGGTTGATCTCCACCGGTACGCGGGGGCGACCAATGGCGCCAGAAACGGCCAGATCGGCGCGCTCCCGCAGCAGACCCGCGTCGAGCAGCGCGATGACCTGGCGGTTCACCGTCGCGATGCTCAGTGAGGTGACGCCGGCGATAACGTCGCGGCCGACCGGGCCCCGCAACCGCACCGCGCGGAAAACGGACGCAGCAGCGGAGTCAGACAACTGCAATGAGGGCGGCACGATCTGGCGGTGTAGGCGCAGATGGCCTTTGCGGCCAGGCGAAAGATGGGTGGTATGTGTATGAGCGAGAGTAGTGGTGCGCACGAGCGTCCTTTGTCCGAGTTCCAATGGCCGGTCCTTGGCCACACCCGGAAATCAGGCGCGGCAGAAGGCGCGACAACAACACTCACAAGCCGCGAAAAGACCCGCGGTGGTCGTGTTGGACAAGGCGCTGTGGTGCACACGCAGAATTTAGCACGTTTATTAGAGTTGTCTCGATGACTTCAGCTAATGCGCAAAACCGGGTCGCGGTGGTCACCGGTGCCAGTTCCGGGATTGGCGAGGCGACCGCCAAAATCCTTGCTGCCCAAGGGTTTCACGTCGTCGCGGTAGCACGTCGAGCGGACCGGATCAACGCGTTGGCGAACGAAATCGGCGGTACCGCAATTGTGGCCGACGTCACAGATGACGAGGCGGTCGAGGCGCTGGCGCGCAGCTTGAACCGGGTAGACGTGCTCGTCAATAACGCCGGAGGTGCCAAGGGACTGGAGTTCGTCGCCGACGCCAACTTGGAGCATTGGCGGTGGATGTGGGAGACCAACGTGGTGGGCACATTGCGAGTCACCCGCGCGCTGCTGCCCAAGCTGGTCGACTCGGGCGACGGCCTGATCATCACCATCACCTCGATAGCGGCGATGGAGGTCTACGACGGCGGGGCCGGCTACACCGCGGCCAAACACGCTCAGGGTGCGCTGCACCGCACGTTGCGCGGCGAGCTATTGGGAAAGCCAGTCCGACTCACCGAAATCGCCCCGGGTGCAGTCGAAACCGAGTTTTCGCTAGTTCGATTCGACGGGGACCAGCAGCGCGCGGGCGCGGTCTACACCGGCATCACCCCGCTGGTGGCGGCCGACGTCGCCGAGGTAATCGGCTTCGTGGCCTCGCGACCGTCCCACGTCAACTTGGACCAGATCATCATCCGCCCCCGTGACCAAGCCTCAGCAAGCCGCTGGGCTAACCGCCGGGGCTAGACGGGCTCGTCGTCGGGCTCGTCGTCGTCGTCGGGCTTGTCGTGGTTGTTGGGCTTGTCGTGGTCGTGGTGGTTGTCGTGGTCGTGGTCGGAGTGCCCGACAAACTAGGGGCATCCGATGGGGTGACCGGTGCGGTGACGGGGATTTGGCTGCCGGGCGGATGCGCCGTCGGGGGCGGTAGTGCCGACATCCCCACCCAGGTGTCCCAGTCCACGGCCCAGTCCCAGATGTCACCGTCGGAGTAGGACAGCTGGATGGAGCTGCCGGTCACCTCAACCGGGTCGCCGTAGATCGCCGAGCCGAAGTACTCCTGGGCGTCACTCGTCGACAGGTTGATGCAGCCGTTGGTGACGTTGGTATTACCCTGCGCGCCTGCACTCGACGGGTTCGCGTGAATGAACTCGCCGTTGTTGGAAATCCGCACCGCCCAGCGTTCGTGGGCGTTGGTGTAGCCCGCGGCCGGGTTGGACATATAGAAGTCGGAATACCTCTCGGTGACCACGTGAATGCCGTTGCGGGTCACGTTGCGCGCTTTGTCGGCCTCCCCGTAGCTGCACGGGAAGTCCATGATGACGCCGGCGTCGGTGACTACCTGGATGCGGTGCGACGAGACCTCAGCCTTGACGACCTGCCGCCGGCCGATCTGGAAGTGCAATGAAATGTCGTCGGCGCCGAACGCGCCGTCGCCGAACGGACGCCCATACAGCTTGGCGTCGACGTTGACGGTGGTGCCGGCCGGGTAGTACTCGCGGGAGCGCCAGTGCACGCGGGCACCCTGGCGCTCGTCGGGCAACCACGCCCAACTGCCCTCGACGGGCGGGTTAGTGGTGATCGAGAGCGCCTTTTCCACGGCGGCCTTATCGGTGATCGGCGCATCGAACTGGATGATGATGGGCGCCGCGACCCCGACGGTCTGGCCGTCGGCCAGCTGGAATGCCCCGCCGATCTTTTTGGTGGGAACCACGGTGTTGAACTTGCCCGTCACCGGGACTGCCTTGCCATCGTGGCCGACGACCGAACCACTCCAGGTGTATGTCGAGTCGTAGCCCAGCGACTCGGTGATCGTGTAGGCGGTGCGATCGTCGTTGAACGACCCGGCGATGACCTTGCCCGACGAGTTCGTCAATGCGACCTTTTGGAACCATCCGTCGCCCACCCGGACACTGATCGGAGCGTTGGGGACCACGTCGGTGGCGGCGTCGGCGGGCTCGAACTTCAGCTGCGACGCCGGCGGCGCCGGCTTCTCGGATTGTTTCGTGCCGGTGCCAGCGCACGCAGCCAAAAGACCCGGAGCGAAAACGCCAGCGCCTAGGGCCGACAACGCCAGACGCCGACTGATCGGCGGCGGGGCGCTGGATGTGCTCACGACAATTAAAGATACCGGGAGAACGGCTCCCGCCTCCGCCGCGACGACTCGCGGACCGGGCACTTCTGGACGGAAGTAGCAGCTACAGGCTGCACCCAACCAGCACAGGCTCAGGTTTGAGCGTGACACCAAACACGGCATGGACCCCGTCGCGAATGGTGCGAGCCAACGTGAGCACGTCCATGGCGGTGGCGCTGCCGCGGTTTGTCAGGGCAAGCGCGTGCTTGCTGGATAGCCGACAGGGTGCCCCACCTGCAGCTGAGTCGGGGTAGCCCTTGCCGAAGCCGGCCCGCTCGACCAGCCAGCCGGCCGCCAGCTTGATCCCGTCCGATGCCGGATAGTGCGGCACCGGACCATCGACCTGACCGGCCAACCGCTCGTATACGTCGGGGGCGACCACCGGGTTGGTGAAGAAGGAGCCCACGCTCCAGGTGTCATGGTCGGCCGCGTCGAGCACCATGCCCTTGCGGGCACGCAGCGCCAGCACCGCCTCACGGACCGCCTGCGGGTCGGCACGCTCGCCACTGGGTGCATTCAGCGCCGCCGCCAGCTCGCCATAGCGCAACGGCGCACTCCGGCCCGACGGATCCAGCGCGAACTCGACCTCAAGCACCACCGAGGGGGTCTCGAGGCCGTCGGCCCGCTTGAACACGCTGGTGCGGTAGCCGAAGCCCAGTTCATCGGCTGGTACCCAGCGCACCGCGCCGCTGCTGCGATCGAGGACCCGGACCCGCGTGATGGTGTCGGACACTTCCGCGCCGTACGCCCCGACGTTCTGCACCGGGGTGGCACCGGCCGATCCGGGGATACCCGACAGGCATTCCAGCCCACCCAGACCGTGCCGGATCGCCGTCACCACGACGTCGTCCCACACCGCGCCCGCCTCGGCCCGCACCAGATTGCCGTCGATGACGATGCCGTTATTGGCCAACCGAACCGCGGTCAGGTCGGTCAGCGTGTCGGAGATCACTAGGTTGGAACCGCCGGCAAACACCAGAGGTGGGCCACCGTCGCCGATACCGGCTTCGCCCACTGCACTGTCCAGGTGGCGCAACACCCCGACCACCTGTTCAGCGCTCGTGCAGGTGACGAGGCGTCGCGCGACCGGCCCGACCCGCAACGTGGTCAGGGGCGCCAACGACACCGACTCGGCGACATCTGCACCCGCAATGCGCAAACCGGCACCGCTCCGTTTCATGGCCCGTAACGGTAGCCTGACCTGCTATGCCACGTTCATTCGACATGGCCGCCGACTTCCAGGGCAGCGTCGAGGAGGTTCGTCGAGCTTTCCAAGAGCCGGAATATTGGCGGGCCAGGCTGGCCGACACCCCCGTCGACATGGCCTCGGTGGAGTCGATGCGGGTCGGGGGCGAGTCCGGAAGCGATGGCACCATCGCAGTGGTCACCCTGCAGACGGTGCATAGTCACCACTTGCCGGGGGTGGTCACCCAGCTGCACCGGGGCCACCTGTCCATCAAGCGCGAAGAGATTTGGGGCCCGGTCACCGATGGCGCGGCGACGGCGTCCATTTCGGGATCGATCTTGGACACTCCGGTGAATCTGTGGGGAACTGCCGAACTGTCGCCCATTCCCAAGTCGGGCGGCGCGCGCCAGACGTTCCGCATCACCATCCAGGTGCGAGCCCCAATCATCGGCGGGAAGGTCGAGAAGATGATCGGCGCCCAGCTCGCCGAGTTGGTGAGCAGAGAACAACGCTTCACCTCGGAGTGGATCACGAACAACGCCTGAGGGATTCGCTCAGGCTCGGTCGGCCTGCGCCTAAGCTGGCACTATGCGAATCGCGCTGGCGCAAATCCTCAGCGGCACCGATCCGGCCGCGAACCTGCAGCTGGTGCGCGACTACACCGACCGAGCCGCCGACGCCGGCGCGAAGCTGGTGGTTTTCCCGGAAGCGACCATGTGCCGGTTCGGTGTCCCGCTGCGACCTATCGCCGAGCCCGTCGACGGGCCCTGGGCAGACGGTGTCCGACGGATCGCGACCAACGCCGGGATCACCGTCATAGCCGGCATGTTCACCCCCTCGGGTGACGGACGGGTGGCCAACACGCTGATCGCGGCCGGACCGGGCACGCCGCACGAGCCGGACAGCTACTACAACAAAATCCATCTATACGACGCGTTCGGCTTTACCGAGTCAAGCACCGTCGCACCAGGGCACGAACCTGTGGTGATCACGGTCGACGGTATCCGGGTCGGTTTGAGCATTTGCTACGACATTCGCTTTCCAGCGCTTTACACCGAGCTGGCCCGGCGCGGCGCTCAGGTGATCGCCGCCTGCGCGTCCTGGGGTTCGGGTCCCGGAAAACTCGAGCAGTGGACGTTACTGGCCCGAGCCCGGGCGCTGGACTCGATGAGCTACATCGCGGCGGTCGGTCAGGCTGACCCCGGCGACGCAGTGACCGGCTCGGGCGCACCGACAGGAGTCGGCGGCAGCCTGGTGGTCTCGCCACTGGGCGAGGTGATGGCGTCGGCCGGCGCTCAGCCTCAACTGGTGGTCGCGGACATCGATGTCGACAAAGTTGGTGAGGCGCGTGACAGCATCGCAGTACTACGCAACCACTCGAGCTTTGCTCGTGGTGATGAGGCACAATCGGTTGGGTGACGAACCCCCAAGGACCGCCGAACGAGGGCCCATCGACCTGGGGCCGTCCCGGCAGCCAAGGTTCATTCGGCCAACCCCCAACTGAGCGGCCCACCGAGCAGATAGACACCGGTGATCCTGCTCAAATGCCCCCTACCACGCCCGGCCCGGCTGAGCAGCCGGCCACGCCCCACCGGGCAGCCCGGCGAACCCGTGAGTCAACTGCGGCCGCCGGGGCCGCGAGCGCCGCGCGACAGCCGGCCGCGCCAAACGAGAAGCCGGAGCCAGCGACAAGAAAGCGACGTTGGCTACGTGATCCGCTGTCCATTCTGCTGATCTGCATTATCGTCGCCGCGCTTGTCATTGCCGGGCTGATCGGCGCCGAGCTCTACGCCCGTCACACCGCGGACACCAAGGTCGCGGAAGCGGTGGCGTGCGAGGTCAAGGATCAGGCCACCGCATCGTTCGGTGTGGCTCCGCTACTGCTGTGGCAGTTCGCCACGAAGCATTTCACCAACATCTCGGTATCGACGGCGGGCAACCAGATTCGCGATGCCAAAGGCATGAAAATCGATATCAACATCAAGGACGTCCGGCTCAGGGATACTTCCACGTCCAAGGGCACCATCGGATCACTGGATGCCACCATCACCTGGACTTCTGACGGCATCAAGGAGTCGGTGCAGAACGGGATTCCGCTTCTAGGTGCGTTCGTCACCAACTCGGTGACCACTCATCCCAGCGACGGCACGATTGAATTGAAGGGAATGCTGGACGACATCACGGCCAAACCGGTGGTGTCCGGCACGGGACTGCAGCTGCAGATCGTCAGCTTCAACGCGCTCGGCTTCACGTTGCCCAAAGAGACCGTGCAGTCGAGCCTGGACGACTTCACTTCCAACCTGACGAAGAACTATCCGTTGGGCATTCACGCCGACAACGTGGAGGTCACCTCGAGTGGCGTGACCAGTCACTTCTCGTCCCGGAATGCCAACATCCCGACCGGTAACGACGGCCAGGACCCCTGCTTCGCCAACATCTGACGCCGCCGTGATGCAGCCCATCGCGACATATAAACCACGCACACGACCCCCGAAATCGGTGTGCGTGCCTTATATCTCGAGCACCAAGCCCAGCGTCGCTAAGCGTTGAGGCCGTCGAGTACCGCGCGGGTGCCCGATAGGCCCAGCCTGGTGGCGCCGGCATCCAGCATCGCGAGTGCGTCAGCGGTAGAGCGGATCCCGCCGCTGGCCTTGACACCCAGCCGGCCGCCGACGGTCTCGGCCATCGACGCGACCGCACGCACCGACGCGCCACCCGCGGGATGAAACCCGGTCGAGGTCTTGACGAAGTCCGCCCCGGCGACCTCGGCGACGCGACACACATCTGCCAGCGTGCGCCCGTCGGCCTGACCCAGCAGAACCGCCGACTCCACGATGACCTTGAGGACGGTCCCGGCTGTCGCGACACGTACCGCCTCGATGTCGGACCGGACCGCGGCGAGGTCGCCGGCCAGCGCGGCACCGACGTCGATGACCATGTCGATCTCGGTTGCCCCGGATGCGATGGCTGCGGCCGCCTCGCGCGCTTTGACCGCCGAAAGGTGCTTGCCCGAGGGGAAACCCGCCACCGCCGCGACCCGCACCAGTCCGGCGCCGGCTTCGACCGCAACAGGCACCATCGACGGCGAGACGCAGACTGCGTAAACGCCCAATTCGGCGGCTTCGGCAACGAGCGCGGCCACATCTGTTGGGGTGGCCTCGGGCTTGAGCAGGGTGTGGTCGACCAACGCGGCCAGCTGTCCCCGGGTCGGTCGGCTTGCCACTAGAACGGCTCTTCTGAGCCGCCGGGGTTGCAATGGGAAGTAACCATCTGCGAATCGTCTACCACCGGCCGCCACGGCTCGAGGTTCCAGCTCGTCTTGCCCGGTTCCACAATTTCGGCGAATTGCCAGTGGCAGATGAACTGAGCGCGCATGCCGGCGATGTCGGCATCGGGGGACGCGGCGAGCACTTCGGCCCATGCTTCGTCGGCCGCCGCGGCCGTTCCCGGCTGTCGGGCGGCGACGCGTCCGGAGGGAGTCGGGTAGACCCGCAGGCTGGTGAGGTTCTGCCGCCGCCACTGAGCCCATTCGGTGTGGTCGATGAACGGCGGGGAGTACGAGGGGCTCGACACGCCGGTGTCCGGATCAGCCAAGGCGGGGGCCGTCCCGGGTAGCGAGCACACCGAGAAGACGAGCGCCGCGGCGAGCAGGGCTTTCATCGCGTTAGCGTGACTTGCCCTGAATCTCGAGAAGTTTGGGCCGCACATCGACCAGATACACGCCGGCCGCGCAGGCCGCGATCGCGATCCCAAGCACGCCGAAAACCGCCGTAGCCAGAACGGAGGCCATCGCGACAGCCACGCCGAGGATTAACAGCCAGACCGGTTTGGTCAGCTTGTCGGCGGCGGTATAGGCATCGGGTCGTTGCATCGCTGCATGGACAAACGCGTATACGGCCATCACCACGACGGCGACCTGCAAGACATACATAACGGTATTCATGACTTGGGTCACCACGCTTTACAGAGTATGCGGCCACCGACCCAAACGTCGACTCCGAGCTGCCCACTCCATAGGGCAGCCCGGAGTCGAGTGTCTTGCTGAGCCTGACTACTTCTGGGTGACCTTCTTAGCCGGCGCCTTCTTGGTCACAGCCTTCTTGGCCGGGGCCTTCTTAGCCAGGGTCTTCTGAGCCTTCTTGGCCGCAGCATCCGTTTTCTTGGGCAGCTCGATGCCGACCAGCTTGGCGGCACGCTCGCCGACCGCGCGGGTCTGCGAGGCGACGGTGCCCAGTGCCTCCTGGGTCAGCTCGACAGCCTGGTCCACGTAGCCCTCGGCCCGCGCCGATGCGTCGTCGAAGCCCGACTGGTTACGCAGCCGCGACAGCGCGGCCTCGCCACGCTCGACGAGGTCGTTGTACCGGTGGGTCGCGGCGTCGAGGTAACCCTCGGCAGCCTTGCGGAGTTCATCGCTGGTGAACCGCTCACGCAGGTCGGTGAACTGCTCGGGCAGCTCGTCCTGCAACTTGGTCAGGCGAGCACGGCGCTCCTCGACGCGGCTGCGGGTGTCCGTGCGGGTCTCTTCGGCACGGTCACGCAGGTTGGTGATCAGCTCGTTGACCGTGGCCAGGGCCAGGTCGGCCGCCCCGAGCGCAGCAAGCAACGGAGCCTTCAATTCTTCGATGTTCGTGTTTTCAGCCATGGTGTTTCCCTTTCATGATTTGTTTTCATCGTTTGTTTTCATGGTTTGTTCTAGTTATCGGCATCAGGTGTTTGGCCTGGAAGTCGGGGCCCGCGTCCGGAAGCAGACGATTGCCTCGGTTATGGGTAACCAGACATCCACTCGTCTATGCATCAGTCGCGTCATTCGCCGATATCCGACGGTGCCAGCCAGCCGGTGGCGGGTCACGCGTCAATTTCAGTTTGGGTCGGGCGCTCCTCGGGGGTCGGTTCGTTTTGTTGGACGAAAGAGGCATAGATGTCGAGCAGAACCTGCTTCTGACGCTCGGTGATCGCGGCGTCGGTAACAATGGCGTCACGCACTTCGCTCGCCTCGCGTGGCTCGAGAATCCCGGCCCGCACGTAAAGAACCTCGGCGGAAACCCGCAGGGCCTTTGCGATCTGGCTCAGGACATCGGCGGACGGTTTACGCAACCCACGTTCCACCTGGCTCAGATACGGATTGCTGACACCAGCCAGGTCGGCGAGCTGGCGAACCGAGACCTGTGCGAGCTCGCGCTGGCTCCTGATGAAGCCGCCGATGTCGGAAGCCGCGGTGGTCACCTTGGCCGAGAGCTTCTCCTCGGGTGCCATTGCGTTCTCCTGGGTCGGTTGGGTCGATGTTCGCCAAACCCCAGGCTACAAACGAGTGCTTGCTTTTGCAAGCACTCAGTTAGCACTACTCAGAAAAGCAGCTGAGCGACGGCGTAGATCACCAGCCCCGCCAACGCGCCCACCACGGTCCCGTTGATCCGGATAAACTGCAGGTCACGACCCACGTGCAGTTCGATCCGCCGGCTCGCCTCCTCGGCGTCCCAGCGTTGGATCGTCTCGGTGATGATCGCTGTGATTTCGATCCCATACTCCGAGACCAGATGCTTCGCGGCCCGCACCATCCAGTCGTCGACCTTGTCGCGCAGGTCGACGTCGTCGCGCAGTGACTCCCCGATGCGCATCACCGTGTCGGCGATGCGGCTGCGCAGCGTGCTGGACGGATCGTCAACGCCTTCGAGCACCAGCCGTTTCAGTGTCTTCCACGCCGTTGCGGCCGCATTGGCGACCTCATCGCGGGCCATCAACTGCTCTTTGATCGCATCGGCGCGCGCGATGGTATCCGGATCGCGCTGCAGATCGTCGGCGAACTCGAACAGGAAACGGGTTGCCGAGCGGCGCAATTCGTGGTCGGGGTTGCGGCGCACTTTGTCGGTGAAGTCCATCAACTCGCGGTGGATGCGATCGCCNNTCGGCCAGCAACTGGATCAGGGCCTCTTGCCGATTCTCGGCCAGCACGGTCCCCAGGACCCGGCCCACGGGCGGACCCCACTGAGGCTCGGCGATGCGCCGCACGATCATGCGGTCGATCACCTGCTGCACATCCTCGTCGCGCAGCAGCTCCACCAGCACCCTCAGCACCGTTGCCGCCTCGCCGGCCACCCGCTCGGCATGTGCGGCCTCCGACAGCCACTTACCCAGTCGGCTTGGCGCCTGCGCGTCGCGCAACTTGGTCTCCACGACCTGGGGCGACAGGAAGTTCTCCCGCACGAAGGTTCCCAAGGCCTCGCCGAGCTGATCCTTCTTTCGCTTGATGATCGCGGTGTGCGGGATGGGCAAGCCGAGCGGGTGTTTGAACAGTGCGGTAACGGCGAACCAGTCCGCCAGCGCGCCCACCATGCCGGCCTCGCCGGCCGCGCCGACATAACCAACCCAGGTGGCCGTGCTGCCATGGGCCTGCGCCCATCGACACGCGAGGAACACGCCGACGGCCCCGATCAGAAAGCTCAGGGCCACCGCCTTCATTCGGCGCAGCGCCACGCGTCGCTCGGCGTCCGCCCCGGCGAACGATTCGGCGAAGGATGCACGGGCCTTGAGCGCTGTGATCGGGTCCGGGTCGGCCGTCGGTGGGCCCGATGCTTCGCCTCCAGATGACGCTCTGTGTGCCACCACACCATCATCCGCTATCGCCGGGAACAGTTAATGTGACGACACCTTTTCAGGCCCGTCAGCGCGTGCATCCCACGCGCCCTACGGCCCGTAGTATCGACTGGTCTAGTGAATGGGATTTTCGCGACAGTGGCAGACCACATACCGGCTCGGACCGTGAAAACAGACGGTCGCAAGCGGCGCTGGCACCAACACAAGGTGGAGCGCCGCAATGAGTTGGTTGACGGCACAATCGTGGCGATCCGCCGCCACGGCCGCTATCTGAGCATGGACGAGATTGCCGCCGAGATCGGAGTTTCCAAGACGGTTCTCTACCGCTATTTCGTCGACAAAAACGATCTGACGACCGCAGTGATGATGCGGTTCGCCCAGACCACGTTGATCCCCAACATGGCCGCCGCGCTGTCCTCGAATCTGGATGGCATCGACCTGACCCGCGAGATCATCCGGGTGTACGTCGATACCGTGGCGAGCGAACCCGAGCCGT
>PLSK01000183.1 GCA_003165155.1 Mycobacterium sp.
CTTGGAAGTACACCGCGGCCCGCTCTGGATTTTCCGCGATCCCGGCGAGCAGCCGGACCGTGTACTGGTAGAGCGCTTCCCGGGCCGTCCAGGACGGATCGTCATGCACGGCGGCAAGCGTGCCCTCGGCAGCCTGACGGTAGATGTCGAATAGGATCAAAGATTTGCTGGCGTAGTAGTGGTAGACGGTCGCCTTGTTCAGCCCGATCACATCGGCCACGTCGTCCATCCGGGTGCCGTGATACCCACGCCCGGCGAACAGCTTGGTGGCAACAGTCAGCAACTCCTCGCGGCGCGTTAGCCCATTGGTGGTGCGGCTCGCGGATGTCATCTGTACTCGCAATCGTCACTGCCAGGGATAAGCGCGCCCGGCAAGGCAAATTATCAATCAACTGGTTGGACAGTTTAGGCAACCGCCCTCGTGGACTCTCCTATCGCCCCGACTCGGATGGGATTAGACTTGCGCTTGACCCGGTTGAGAGGTGGGGCTATGGATCCGAGTCCGGACTACGACGGCAGCGACGAGATCGAGTACTTCATGCGCTACCTCACCTGGGGCCTACGCGGGGTTCAAGACGGCAACGGATATCCGCCGCCTGCCTACCCACCCGTCTGAGACCTCGCCCGGCCCGATCTATAGCGCTTTCAATTCCTCGGCGACGTCGGTCACCGATTTCTTTGCATCGCCGAACAGCATGGTGGTTCCTTCGGCATAAAACAGCGGATTGTCGATGCCGGCGAAGCCGGAGTTCATCGACCGCTTGAGCACGATCACTGATCTCGACTTGTCCACGTTGAGAATCGGCATGCCGTAGATGGGGCTGGACGTCTCGTTGCGCGCCGCGGGGTTGGTGACGTCGTTGGCGCCGATCACGACCGTGACATCGGTACGGGCGAACTCGTCGTTGATGTCGTCCATGTCTTTCATTGCGTCATAGTCGACTTCGGCCTCGGCCAGCAGCACGTTCATGTGCCCCGGCATCCGCCCGGCGACTGGGTGGATGGCGTATTTCACCGGCACACCGCGTTTTTCCAGCAGGTTGGCCAAGTCCTTGACGGCATGCTGGGCCTGCGCGACCGCCAAGCCGAAGCCCGGCACCACGATGACCTGGTTGGCGTACGCCATCTGAATCGCGGCGTCGGCGGCCGAGGTGGCCTTGACGTGTTTGTCGCCGCCGCCGTCACCGCTGGGGGCCACGCCGCCGCCGCCGAAACCGCCCGCGACGATGGCGGGAATGGATCGGTTCATCGCCTTGGCCATGAGGTTGGTCAGGATCGAGCCCGACGCGCCGACGATCATGCCCGCCACGATCATCGCGGTGTTGTTCAACGCCAAACCTGCCGCTGCCGCCGAGAGACCGGTCATGGCGTTGAGCAGGGAGATGACCACCGGCATGTCGGCACCGCCGATGGGCAACACCACCATCAGGCCCAGCACACCGGCGGCGACCAGCAGACCGATCATCCACAGCAACGGCACTCCACCGCTGCCGGGCTGCGCGTGCAGGCCGATCACCACCGCGGCCGCCACCGCCGCAGCCAGCAAGAGCGCATTGACGGGCTGCTGCGCCTTCCCGACGCCGATCGGCGATCCGGAGATGATCTCCTGCAACTTGCCGTACGCGATGATCGATCCCCAGAACGAGATCGACCCGATGATCGCGGCGAACAGCGACGCGACCACGATGTGCACGGTCGGCGATTCGCCGTGTTGGAATGCCGAAAAACCCTTGGTATCAATGAATTCCGCGAGCGCGATGAGCGCGACGGTGCCGCCGCCGACACCGTTGAAGAACGCCACCAGCTGCGGCATGGCGGTCATCTTGGTCAACCGCGCGGGGGGCACGCCCAGCGCCACGCCGACCACCAGGCCGGCGATGATCAGTACCCATTGGTCGGTGTGCCGGATCTTGATCAGCGTCGCCGCGACGGCGATAACCATGCCCACCGCGGCGATCAGGTTGCCCCGCACCGCGGTCTTGGGCCCGGTCAGGCCCATCAACCCATAGATGAACAGCCCGAACGCGAGGATGTAGAGAACCGTGACGAGATAGTCCCAGTTCATCGGGTGACCTCGTCCGGCTTCGCGGACTTAGCCTGTGCGCCAGGCTTCTTGCCCTTGAACATGCCCAGCATCCGGTCGGTGACGATGAAGCCGCCGATAACGTTCAGCGTGCCGAACACCACCGCGACGAACAGGATGATCTGCACCGCCAGCGATGGGTGCTCAACCTCGCCGAACACCACCAGGGCGCCCAGGACCACGATGCCGTGGATGGCGTTGGTCCCCGACATCAGCGGCGTATGCAATGTGTTGGGCACTTTGGAAATCACCGCGAACCCGACGAATCCGGACAACACCAGGATCGCCAGGTTGGCCAATAGGTCGTCGTACATCTAGCTGTCCTCCCCAACTGAAGATGGTGCGCGAGTCACGCAGGACTCCGCGACAACTTGGTCTTCAAAGTCCGGGGCCAGCTTGCCGTCCTTGATCAGCAGCTCGAGCAGCGCCGTGATGTTCTTGCTGTAGAGCTCGCTGGCGTGTTCGGGCATCGTCGCCGGCAGGTTGAGCGGTGAGGCGATGGTGACGCCGTGCTTGACGACCGTCCGGCCGGGTTCGGTGAGCTCGCAGTTGCCGCCGGCCTCACCGGCGAGGTCCACCACGACGCTGCCGGGCTTCATACCCTCCACTGCCGCCCCGGTCACCAATCGGGGAGCCTCGCGGCCCGGAACCAGCGCGGTCGTGATCACGACGTCGAACCCCTTGATCGCCCCCTCCAGCGCTTCTTGCTGCTGGGCGCGTTCCTGCTCGGTCAGCTCACGGGCGTAGCCGCCCTCACCGGAAGCCTCCACACCGAGGTCCAACCACTGCGCCCCCACTGACCGGACCTGATCAGCCACCTCGGGCCGCACGTCGTATCCGGTGGTACGCGCGCCCAGCCGTTTGGCCGTCGCCAGCGCCTGCAGCCCAGCCACACCGACGCCTAGTACCAGCAGCGCGGCAGGCTTCACCGTTCCCGCGGCCGTCGTCAGCATCGGGAAGAATCGCGTCGACTCCGACGCCGCCAGCAGCACGGCCTTATAGCCCGCCACGTTGGCCTGCGACGATAACGCGTCCATGGCCTGTGCCCGAGAGATGCGGGGGATGGCCTCGAGCGCGAAAGCCTGCACCCCGGCGGCGGTGAGCGCGCCGATCGAATTCTCGGCATTGCGCGGTGCGAGGAACCCGATCAATGTCTGTCCGCTGCGCAGCCTGGCGACCTCGCCTTCGGTCGGCGGGGCGACCTTGACGACGACGTCGGCGGCCCACGCATCCCCGATGCTGGCCCCGGCCTCGGTGTAGAGCTCGTCGGGGAGTAGCGCGCGTTCACCCGCACCGGACTCGACGACGACCGCCACGCCGCTGTTCACCAACGACGCGACGGCCTTCGGTACCAGCGCCACCCGCCGCTCACCCGTCCCGGACTCGGCGACCACCCCGACCTTGACGGGCATAGTCTGCGCATCTGTCATGGCGCGTACATCTGCTTTCCTTACTTACTGGTGACTTACTGTTGCTTACCCGCACACAACCCCGATCGGACTGCTCCGACACCCTACCGGGCTACCAGAGCGGGAAGTCTTGGCCGTGCTCTGACGCCGGACGGGGGCCGAAGTAACGCCGCTCGGATTCGGCCATCGGCACGTCGTCGATGCTGGCTTCGCGGCGCGCCATCAACCCCGACGGCGAGAACTCCCACAGCTCGTTGCCATAGCTTCGGTGCCACTGGCCGGCGTGATCGCGGGACTCGTACTGGAACCGCACCGCAATGCGGTTGTTGCGGAAGCCCCAGAGACCCTTGCGCAGCGAGTAGTCGAGTTCGCGCTCCCACTTACGGGTCAGGAAGGCCACGATCTGGTCCCGGCCGATGATGTGTTCACCGCGGTTTCGCCATTGCGAGTCGGGCGTGTACGCGTGGCTGACCCGCTCGGGGTCGCAGGTGTTCCAGGCGTCTTCAGCGGCCTGAACCTTCTGCAATGCGGTTTCGAGGGTAAAAGGAGGGAACGGCGGGAGGGATTCGCTCATGATCTACATCGTGCGCGTTCCCGTCCAGCCCCACTACCGCGAGCAGCTGTCAGCTGCTCGCGCCAGCCAATTCCGGGTGTCCTAGGGTGGCGAGCATGGACTTCGCGATGTCGGCCAAAGCCAGCGACTACCACAAGCGATTGTCCGACTTCATGACCGAGTACGTATTCCCGGCCGAAGCCAAATACGACAAATACCGCCACGAGGCCGGCCCGGGCGACTACACCGTCCCGCCGGTCGTCGAGGAGCTGAAAACCAAGGCCAAAGACGCCGGATTGTGGAACCTGTTCCTGCCGGCCGAGTCGGGCTTGACGAACCTGGATTACGCTCCGCTGGCCGAGCTGACCGGGTGGAGCCTGGAGATCGCGCCCGAGGCGCTGAACTGTGCGGCGCCGGATACCGGCAACATGGAGACGCTGCACCTGTTCGCCACCGACGAGCAGCGCAAGCGGTGGCTGGAACCGCTGCTGGCCGGCGAGATCCGCAGCGCATTCTCGATGACCGAGCCCGCGGTGGCCAGCAGCGACGCCCGCAACATCCAGACCTCGATCGTGCGCGACGGCGCCGACTACGTGATCAACGGCCGTAAGTGGTGGACCTCGGGCGCGGCGGACCCGCGCTGCAAGATCCTCATCGTGATGGGCCGTACCAACCCCGAGGCGGCAAGCCACCAGCAGCAGTCGATGGTGCTGGTGCCGATGGACACTCCGGGCGTGACGGTCGTCCGCTCGACACCCGTCTTCGGCTGGCAGGACCAGCACGGTCACTGCGAGATCGTCTACGACAACGTCCGGGTGCCGGCCAGCAATCTGCTCGGCGAAGAGGGCGGCGGCTTCGCCATCGCCCAGGCCCGGCTGGGACCTGGCCGCATCCACCACTGCATGCGTGCGCTCGGTGGGGCCGAACGCGCGCTGGCCCTGATGGTCGACCGGGCCCGTAATCGGGTGGCATTCGGCAGGCCGCTGGCCGAGCAGGGCATCGTGCAGCAGCAGGTTGCGAAGTCCCGCAACGAAATTGACCAGGCCAGGCTGTTGTGCGAGAAGGCGGCGTGGACGATAGATCAGCACGGGAACAAGGCCGCCCACCTGCTGGTCTCGCAGATCAAGGCGGTGGCCCCGCAGGTGGCCTGCGACGTCATCGACCGCGCGATCCAGGTGCACGGGGCCGCGGGCGTCAGCGACGACACGGTGCTGGCGCGGCTATACGGCTGGCATCGCGCCATGCGGATCTTCGACGGACCGGACGAGGTGCACATGCGATCCATTGCGCGCGCCGAAATCGGGCGGGAGCAATCTACATTCGCCGCGGCGGTCACCGCACGTGACTGAGACTCTCCGAGAACTGTCCGGCGCGTGGAACTTTCGCGACGTCGCTGACAACACCCCGGCGGTCCGCCCGGGGCGGCTGTTCCGGTCTGGCGAGCTGAGCCGCCTGGACGACGACGGCCGGGAAACACTGCGCCAGTTAGGAATCCGTGACGTTGCTGACCTGCGCGCGACTCGGGAGGTGGCCCGGCGCGGTCCGGGAATGGTTCCTGACGGCGTCGAGGTGCACTTGCTGCCCTTCCCCGACCTCGGCGAAGAGGGCGGCTCGGAGGGCTCCGACGAGTCCGAAAGTGACGGTCAGGCCCCACACGAACAGGCATTTCAGCGGCTTCTCACCGGCGAAGGCAGCGACTCCGACGAGTCGGTGAACCAGTCCGCTGTTCGCTACATGGTCGACGAGTACCGCCAATTCCCCTCGCGCAACGGAGCGCAACGCGCGTTGCACCAAGTCGTCACGTTGCTGGCTTCCGGGCGCCCGGTGCTCACGCACTGCTTCGCCGGCAAAGACCGCACCGGCTTTGTGGTGGCGACGGTGCTGGAAACCATCGGCGTGGATCGCGACACCATCCTCGCCGACTTTCTCCGCAGCAACGAGGCGGCACCGCAGCTGCGGGCCCGTATCTCGGAGATGATCCAGCAGCGTTCGGACACCGAACTCACCCCGGAAGTGGTGACGTTCACTGAGGCTCGACTATCCGATGGGGTCCTCGGCGTCCGCCCGGAGTACCTGGCCGCAGCGTGGCAGTCGATCGATGACGAATACGGATCGCTGGACGGCTACCTGCGCGACGCGGGTGTCACCGAGGCCGACGTGGATCGCCTGCGCACCGCGCTGCTCGCCTGAGCCGACTCGACNNGCATAAGGTGACTTGAGTGCCGGTTCCAGCGATGCGCCGGGTCATCGGTCTAGCAGCGCCTTCGGGTACCACGAAGAGAGCCCCTGCCACGAAGGGATAGAGCCGATGACCAGCTTGACCGCGCAACCCCAGCTTTTAACGAGCGCAGCGGCGGATACCGCGCAGATTAGTTCCGCGATCAGCGCGGCCAAGTCGGCCGCCGCCGGCCGCACCACCGGTCTGGTGGCCGCGGCCGAAGATGAGGTGTCGGCGCTAACCACGACCCTGTTCAATACGTATGCCCAGGAGTATCACGGGCTCCTCAGCCAGGCGACCGCGTTTCATGACGAGTTCGCGCAGTTGTTGGCCACGGCCGGAAACACTTACGCGGGAGCCGAATCCGAAGTCGCGGCGCTACTCGGTCCCGCTGCCGCCAACCCGGGAGTGGCGATCACACAGGCCGCGGACCCGCCCGTTAATGCCATCTTGATCATGACCGGCAGCGGCACGGCGGTGCCTTCTACGACGTACATGACCAACGTTTCCAGCCGGTACTTGGCCGGCTTCACCAGCGCTCTCAAAATCTCCGTGACTACGGCCGAGGGATTATATCCGTTTACCGGCACCAAGGACCTGACGCTGGACATCTCCTTGGCCCGCGGCGTCGCCTCGCTGAACAACTACATCACAGGGGTGCTGGGCCCCTCAGGCCCCTTGAACACAAATACCGTGTCGGTTCTGGGATATTCGCAGAGCTCGATCATCGCCTCGATGGAAATGCCGAAACTCCTCGCCGAGGGCTACAACTCGACGAATGCGTACTTCACACTGCTCGGTGATCCGAGCAATCCCAACGGCGGCCTGTTCGCCCGCTTCCCCGGTCTGAGCCTGCCGAGCCTGGGTGCCACATTAGGCCTCGCGACCCCGAGCAATGATTTCCCGACGACCATTTGGTCGATCGAATACGACGGCTTCGCCGACTTCCCGCAGTATCCGATCGATTTGCCCGCCGACCTCAATGCCCTCGCGGGCATCGTGTTTGTGCACGGGACCTATCCAACGCTCACGACCACACAGATTGGCTCAGCCGTCACCCTCGGGCAGTCCGGGGCCCCCTCCCAGACGACCTACAACATGATCCCCACCCAGAACCTGCCGCTGTTGGAGCCGCTACGCATCATCCCGGTCATCGGGAACCCGCTCGCGGACCTGATCCAGCCGGATTTGACAGCCATCATCAACTGGGGCTATGGCAACCCGGCCTACGGCTGGTCGACCGGGCCGGCCAACGTCCAAACCCCGTTCGGGTTCTTGCCGCCGCTTAGCGACACCCTCGCCCTGGGTCCGGCCTTGGTGAGCGGCACCCAGCAGGGATTCAGCGCCTTCATGGGCGACATGTCCCACGTGATACCAGCATCGCTGCCTGCCCTGTCGCTGCCCTCCCTATCGCTGCACGGCATAACGAACGCGCTTGTGGCACACGCCGGGACCGGGGCACTGGCCGCGCCTACCCCGACGTCCATCCAGTCCACGATCACCGGTTTCCTCGAGGGCCTCGAGTCGGCAAACACCAATATTGTCGGCGGCTTTACAGGCGATCTCTCGACCGCTTACGCGACGCTGCTTCCGACCGCAGATATTGCGTTGGCCCTCGGGGTCTCCCTCCCGTCTTATGACTTCAACCTGTTCACGAACGGGATCATTCAAGCGGTCAACGGCGACCCGATGGGGCTGGTCAATGCGTTCGGCGACCCGATCGCGGCTGACGTCGGACTGGCCACGGTTGCCAGCGGTTTCGAACTCATCGCCATCGTGAATTCGCTCCAGACGATTTTGACCGGCACACCGAATCCGGGTCCTTTCTGATCGGCGCACCCTGTCGACTTGGCCTTTTGACCACGGATAACGCGGTGCTGCAAGCGGTTTCAGTTGTTATCGGGTGGCTGTGTCAACGCTATTGAGAATAGTGACGCGTTCACCCTAAGCTGAGCAGTGCTAGCTCCGCTTATGTGGTCGCGAAGGGATAGCCGATGTCGGGCTTGCTTGTGGAACCGCAACTTGTATCAACCGCTGCTGCGAATGTGGCAGGTATCGGCTCGACGATCAACGCGGCCACTGCGGCCGCGGCGGGCTCGACGACCGGTGTGGTGGCGGCGGCCAGTGACGAGGTGTCGCTGTCGGCTGCGGCAATGTTCGACACCTACGCCAAGGATTACCAGTCGCTGCTAAAGCAGGCGGCGGCGTTCCACGAGCAGTTCGCCGCGGCGTTGGCCAGCGCCAACGCCGCCTACCTGGGGGCCGAGG
>PLSK01000217.1 GCA_003165155.1 Mycobacterium sp.
GGAGATGGTGTTGCGCAGGATCTCCGAGGTGCCACCCTCGATCGAGTTCCCGCGTGCCCACAGGTAGCGGTATCCGGGCCCGCGCCCGACCAGGTCGACGGTTTCGGTTCTGCGCATGGTCCAGTCGTCGTAGCGCAGTCCGGATTCGGCATGCAGTTCGATTTCAAATCCCGAAATCGCCTGAGCCAGGCGGGCAAAAGTGACCTTCATCCCGGCGCCTTCCGGTCCGGGTTGACCGGAAACAGCCTGCTGTCGGAGGCGTTCACCGGTGAGCCGGAGGACCTCTGTCTCGACCCAGAGCCGCATCAGCTCGTCGTGCATCTCCGGGTTACGCAGCGCCGGCTCCTTCCGCCAGGCTTCGGTGACCTTGCCGATATGGCCGGCCTCCCGGGGCGTCCCGGAGCGAGAGCCGATTGCGATCCGCTCGTTGTTAAGCGTGGTGGTGGCCACCCGCCAACCACCGCCCTCGGGCCCCAGCCGATTGGCATCGGGCACCCGTACGTCGGTGAGGAAGACCTCGTTGAACTCCGCCTCACCGGTGATCTGGCGCAGGGGCCGGACCTCCACGCCAGGTTGGGTCATATCGCACAGAAAGTAGGTCAGGCCAGAGTGTTTGGGCACGGTCGGGTCGGTGCGCGCGACGAGGATGGCCATCTGCGCGTTTTGCGCCTGCGATGTCCACACCTTCTGGCCGTTGACGATCCATTCGTCACCGTCACGGACGGCGCGGGTGGCCGCCGCGGCCAGGTCCGATCCAGCACCGGGCTCACTGAATAGCTGGCAGTAGATCTGATCGCCAATGAATAACGGACGCAGGAATTTTCGCTTCTGCTCATCGGTCCCGAAAGCTGCGATCGTCGGCGCCGCCATCCCCATGCCGATGTAGTTCTTCGGAGTGCCTCCCACCGGGGCACCGACGGCGGCCAGCTTCGCGTCGACCTGCTCCTGCGCGGTCCGCGGCAAGTCCAGGCCGCCGAATCCGGCCGGCAAGTGCACCCAGGCCAGACCGGCGTCATACTGCGCGCCCAGAAAATCGCGCGCCGGGGAGACGGCTGGGTCGTAATCGTCGAGGAGCGCCTGAATACGTGCGTCAAGGTCGGTCGCAAACGCCTGGGTTCCCACCGCTATCCCCGGAAACTCTTGGCGTCGCCCAGCAACAGGCCGCCATCGATGACCATCGTCTCGCCGGTGATCCAGCTCGCCGCGTCGGAAACCAGGAAGGCGACTGCACTTGCCACGTCGACCGGCTCACCGATGCGCCCGAGCGCTATCGACGATGCCAGCGGGTCCTCGTTGTCCTTCCACAGCGCCTCGGCGAGCTTGGTACGGACCACGCCCGGGGAGATCGCATTGACCCGAATCTTCGGTGAAAGTTCCAGTGCCAGTTGCTTGGTGACGTGGATCAACGCGGCCTTGGTGGCGTTGTACATACCCATCGCGGGCGATTGATGCATGCCGCCAATAGAAGCGGTGTTGACCACCGCGCCGCCGTGCTCACCCATCCAGGCCTTGACCACAAGCGAAGTCCACAGCAGCGGGGCCCAAAGGTTGACGTCGAAGATCTTGGTGAACCGAGCGTGGTCCTGATCGATCAGCGGCCCGAAAGCGGGGTTGGTTCCCGCGTTGTTGATCAGGATGTCCACGCTCCCGAAGCGTTCCAGCGTGAGGTCCACGCACGCCCGCGCGGCGTCTTCATCGACCGCATGCGCCCCGACGCCCAGTGCCCGGTCACCGACCTGAGCCGCGGCCTCCTCGGCGGCCTCCTGCTTGCGGGCGGTGAGTACGACGTTGGCACCGGCTTCGGCCAGCTTCTGCCCGATTGCCAGCCCGATCCCCCTTGAGGCGCCGGTGACTATCGCGGTACGGCCAGTCAGGTCTAGCGCCGTCTGAGCCATCGTTGGCCACCGATCCTTTGTGCGATGTTTTGAACACGTGTGTAGGGGTAATCGATTGGAATGTTAGCGAAATTTAACCTCATGAAACCACTGGTAGTGGCCGGGGCGGTCGCCGCAGCTATCGCAGCCGCACCGTTCGCCTCTGCTGACACATTTGCCGCTGGACCAGCGATGACCGGTCCGGCGACGACCCAGATCGTCTTCAAGGACGACCCGGGCGGCGCCGGCTGCGATGGCAACGGTAACTGCGGCTCGGGCGGCGTGAACGGCGGCCCCGGCGGCGGTCCTGGCGGGCAGGGCTGTCTTCCCGGGGTCGGCTGCGGCTCCGGCGGCCAGAACGCGGGTCCCGGCGGCGGTCCTGGCGGCGTCGGCTGTCTGCCGGGCGTCGGTTGCGGTTCCGGTCACGGATAGTTTGGGCAACGGCGTCATCGGCCCGACAATCTGGTTACCCAAGCCCGGGTATCCGCCGGGTCGATGACGTCGTCCAGCTCGAACGTAGTGGCTGACCGTAGCGCCTTCCCATGCTCGTAGGCCGCCGCCACGAGCCGGTCGAACAGCTCNNCCGCCGATCTCTCCGGTAGGCCAGGCGACCGTGAACTGCGGCGCGCGGAACGAGCCGCCCGCCATCGCCATTGCGCCCAGGCCGTAGCCCTTGCGCAGAATGATCATTCCGAGCGGAACCGTCAGCCGCGCGCCGACGACGAAAAGCCGGCCGAAACGCCGCACCGCGGCGTCTTTTTCGGCTTCCGGGCCGACCATGAATCCGGGTGTGTCGCACAACGAGACGAGTGGTAGCCGAAACGACTCGCACAGGGTGAGGAAGTCGGCCACCTTGTCCGCAGCCTCGGCGTCGATCGCGCCGCCCAGGTGGTGACTGCTGTTGGCAATCAGCCCATATGCCACGCCTTCGACCCGGACGAGCGCGGTGACCACCCCCACGCCGTAGTCGGGTCGCAACTCCAGGACTGAGCCGACATCGACGATCGACTCGATGGCTCGGCGCACGTCGTAGGCACGTAGCCGGTTCTGCGGGACAACATGTCGGGCCAGCCGCGGATCGGGCGCCTTCCAATCGTTTACGCTGCCCTGGAAATACGACAGGTACTGCTTGGCCAGGGCCACTGCGTGGGCCTCGTCACGGGCAACCAGGCTCACGACACCGTTGTGCCGCTGGACCTCGATCGGCCCGATCGCCTCTGGCGGATATACCCCGAGCCCCCCGCCCTCGATCATCGCCGGCCCGCCCATCCCGATGTTGGCGTCGGGCGTGGCGATGATGATGTCGCACACCCCGGCCAGTGCGGCGTTGCCGGCGAAACAACGGCCGGAGACGACCGACACCAGCGGCACTCGGCCGGACAGGCCGGCCAGCACCCGGAACGTTGAAAGGTCCAGCCCGGCCATGCCGCCGACATCGGTGTCGCCGGGGCGGCCACCTCCACCCTCAGCGAATAAGACCACTGGCAACTGTTTTCGGACCGCAAGATCGAAGACGCGATCGGTTTTGACATGGTTTCGCATGCCCTGCGTCCCGGCCAGCACGGTGTAGTCGTAGGACACCACGACGGCCTCGGAGGCCGCCCGTCCGAAGCTGTCGGCCCCAATGGTGGCCAGGCCGCAAACCAGTCCGTCGGCCGGGGTATTGGCGATCAGATCCTCTTCTGATCGCCGACTGCGTTGCGCGGCAACGGCCAGCGCGCCATATTCGACGAAGCTGCCCGCATCGACCAGATCAGCGATGTTCTCCCGAGCGGTGCGCCTACCTTGCCCGTGCCGCTTGGCGACAGCGGCCTCGCGGCCCTCGTCGAGGGTGAGCAAATGCCGTTGCCGGACCTCGTCGAGGTCAGCACGCGATCGGTCGAGATCGACTGCAGCGGAGACGGGTTCGCCATCGGGGGCGGCACCGGCCCGGATGAAGACCAACAAGGGGTCCCCAGTTCCGACGACCTGGCCGGGTGTCACCAGGCTCCGGACGGTCCGCAGCGCGTCCGGCGCGACGAGCACGTGCTGCATCTTCATCGCTTCGAGCACGACCAGTTGATCGCCGGGACCGAACTCGGCGCCGTCGGCCACTACCTCGATCACGGTGCCGGCGAGCTGCGCACGCAGCGCTTCCTCGCCCGGGTAGAGGTCGACCGCCACGACCCGGGTGTCGTGCTGATGGGACAGCGCAGTGGCGGCCAACTCGGGAAGTCTGGCGTCGACGAGATCGGTGGTGACGGCGCCCGCTTGAAAATCTAATTGGATTTGACTGTCGGATAGCAGCTCTCGCAAGATTCCGATGTTCGTTCGAACTCCGTCGATGCTGAACTCAGCCAACGCGGTCTGCATCTTGCGCACCGCCGCCGGCATGGCCGTACCGCGTACGTGCGTGATGACTTTGGCCAGCAGCGAGTCGTAGCGTGGGCTGAGAACCAGGCCCGACCGGCCGTAGGTGTCGACGCGTACGCCCGGCCCGGTGGGGGGCGAGAACGCCGTGAGGGTGCCCGCCGTGGGAGCAACGGACCCGTCGGCGGCGAAAGTCTCCGCGTTGACCCGGGCCTGAATCGCGATGCCCCGTCGGGCGGCAAGCTCACCGATGACTTCCTCACCGTCAGAGGCAATTCCGGCCGGCAGTCCTAACTCGTAGTGGGACGCACCACCCGCGATAGCCAGTTGGACGGCCACCAGGTCCACCCCAGCGGTCTCCTCGGTGATCGTGTGTTCCACCTGGATGCGCGGGTTCACCTCTAGGAAGATAAACCTACCGCCGGTGACCAGGAATTCAACGGTGGCCAGCCCACGCAGCCCCACCCTGGCGCAGAGCCGCACAGCGGCCAGGTGCAGATCACGGCGCAATCCATCCGCAATCCCTTGGGCGGGAGCGATTTCGATGAGCTTCTGATAGCGCCGCTGGACGCTACAGTCACGATCGCCCAAAGCAAGCGCATGAGTCTGGTGCCGGGCCGGCGCCGCGACGACCTGCACCTCAATGTGGCGGGCCGCGTGCATAGCCGCCTCGGCGAACACGGCGGGATCACCGAAGCCCAGCTGCGCCTCCGCCGCACACTGGCGGTAGGCAGCATCGATCTCGTCGGCGTTGACCACCTTGCGCATTCCACGGCCGCCACCGCCCGCGAGCGCTTTGATCATGATGGCGCCGTTGTGGGCGGCAAAAAATGCGCGGACATCCTCGACGCTGCTCGGCCCCTCGGTCGCAGGCAACACCGGCAACCCTGCGGCAATCGCGGCGGCACGGGCCGAGGACTTATTTCCGACCAGCTCGAGCACATCGGCGTCGGGCCCGACGAAGGTGTAACCCGCGGCCGTGCAAGCCCGGGCGAACTCGGCGTTTTCGCTGAGAAATCCATAACCCGGATGAATCATCTCCGCGCCCGACGTCTTGGCCGCGGCCAGTATCCCAGCCTGATCGAGGTATGCCTGTGGACCGCTACCCGGCAGGGCAATCGTTTCGTCAGCAGCATGCACATGCGGACTGTCGGCGTCGTCTTCGGCGTAGACCGCCACCGTGTGGATGCCGAGTTCGGCTGCGGTGCGGATGATTCGAAGCGCGATCTCACCGCGGTTCGCGATCATCAAGGTCGCGCTCATCGGTTGCTGCCCGAGTTGCGCGGCAGACCGTAGCTACTCGGAATTTCGATCACTGGAGGCATGCCCGGTCCTTACTATCCGGTGTCCTATCGTGATAGCGGTGACGATCGACGACTCCGCCATCGTGCCCGAGGCGTTCTTTACCGTCGACGGCGACTCCTATGTGCCAGGCGCGTTGACGCGCGGACCGTGGGGTGCCGCAATGGGCGGCCAGATCGTCGGCGGCCTGCTGGGCTGGGGTATTGAACGATCCGGCATCGATCCCGGCCTTCAGCCCGCCCGCCTGACGGTCGACCTGTTGCGTCCCGTTCTGCTCGAACCGGTACAGATTCAGACCTCGGTGCAGCGGGAAGGTCGGCGCATCAAACTCGTCGACGGCGCGTTGGTGCAGAACGGACGGACCGTCGCGCGGGCCAGCGCGCTGTTCCTGCGCAGGGGCGACCATCCCGACGGGGAGGTGTGGTCCGACCAAGTGCACATGCCGCCACTGCCGACGGTTTCCGACGGTTTCCCTGCGGACATGCCGTTCCACATCTGGGGATACGGAGCCACCCTCGCAGGCAGTCCCGGTATCGCCGCGGGCGAGTGGGAACAGTCCCACTCACGAAAGTTCGCGTGGACGAGGCCATTCCGCCCGATGGTGCAAGGCCACCCGCTCACGCCCTTCGTTCGCCTGGCATTCGCCGGCGATGTCACGAGTTCGCTATCCCATTGGGGCACTGCTGGGTTGCGCTATATCAATGCCGACTACACCATCACCGTGAGCCGGCTGCCGGACGGCGAGTTCCTCGGGCTGGCGGCCCAGAGCCACTACGCAGCGGCAGGTGTGGCCACCGGCACCACGATCCTGTTCGATCGGCACGGGCCAATCGGTACCAGCTCGGCGTTGGCGCTGGCCCAGCCGGCCGACGCGTTCAAGCCGATCCACAAGTAGCCGAACTCACTCCATCAATTGAGCGGCGACCGTCGCGCCAAGATTCCAGCACGCCTCCAGGTCGGCCTTGCTCGGTTTTCCCGAGACCACGACGTGCTCAGCCGCTTTGACCCAGCCCAATCCGGTCGTGATGGTATCGACGGCACGCTCGGCCCCGTCGGTGCCCTCGTTGCCGTGCAGGTACAGACCGAAGGGGCGCCCCCGCGTCGAGTCGAGACAGGGGTAGTAACAAACATCGAAGGCATGCTTGAGAGCGCCACTGATGTACCCGAGGTTCGCCGGGCTGCCCAACAGATAGCCGTCGGCGTCCAGCATGTCGGTCGGTGAAACGGTGAGGGCCGGCCGCCGCACGACCTGTACACCTTCGATCTCGGGGTCGCTCGCCCCGGCCAGCACCGCCTCGAACAGCTCGTGCGTGTGCGGGGACGGCGTGTGGTGGACGATCAGCAGCGTTTTAGCCATCCGCACTCCCGCAACGCCCGTGTAACTCCAGGGCTGTCTTCATGGCTTCTCGCGCGCGGCGGCGATCCCCTGCATAGTCGTAAGCCCGCGCCAACCGGTACCAGCGCCGCCAGTCGTCGGGATCGGCTTCCACCTCGGTGCGCACGGTCGCGAACAGCCCATCGGCAGCATCGCGCTGGACGCGGCCCGACGGCCGTCGCGGAAGCGCACTCGTGTCGAGCTCCATGCCGTCTTCAGCGATCAGGCGCGCCAGCTTCTGGTGGGCGAATCCTGCTCGCAGGGTGGCGATCATCGCCCACAGACCGATGACCGGCATGATCAGCAGCGCCAGCCCCAGGCCCACGGCCGCGGCCCGGCCTGACCCGATCATCGCCACAGCCAACCGACCCAGCAGGACGAAATATGCCAGCATCGCCACGCACATAAAGGCGATGAGCGACTGGATGCGCAGGGTGCGGACGGTGTCGTTCACTGCAGGTCGAGCAGGGGCTCAAGGCCCACGGTGAGGCCAGGACGTTCGTGGATGCGGCGCACCGCCAACAGCACGCCGGGCACGAAAGACGTGCGGTCCAGGCTGTCGTGGCGGATGGTCAGCGTCTCCCCTTCGGTGCCGAACAGGATCTCCTGGTGGGCGACGAGTCCGGCCAGCCGCACCGAGTGCACCGGGATGCCGTCGACGTCGGCGCCGCGAGCGCCGGGTAGGCCGGTGCTGGTGGCATCGGGGTTGGGTGGCAGCCCTTTTCGGGCTTCGGCGATCAGCTTCGCGGTGCGCGCGGCGGTGCCGGATGGGGCGTCGGCCTTGTGCGGGTGATGGAGCTCGATGACCTCCACCGAGTCAAAGAACGGCGCGGCCTGCTTCGCGAAATGCATGGACAGCACCGCCCCGATCGCGAAGTTCGGCGCGATCAGCACTGACGTTTTGGGGCTGCCGGCCAGCCAGGCCTCCACCTGCTCAAAGCGTTCGGCGGTGAAGCCCGTAGTACCCACGACGGCGTGAATTCCGTTGCCGATGAGGAACTCCAGGTTTCCCATCACCACGTCCGGGTGGGTGAAGTCGATGACAACCTCGGTGTTGCCCTCGGTCAGCAGGCTCAGCGCATCGCCGGCGTCCACTTCCGCAGACAGGGTCAGATCCTCGGCGGCCTGCACAGCACCCACCATCGTCGTACCGACTTTGCCTTTGGCTCCCAGCACACCTACCCGCATGGTCTTCACCCTAACCGGGCCGTCGAGCGGGCTTTGTCCACAGTTCGGCATTTATCCACAATGTCTGACTGCTCCGTGGCTGGTGTGGGGCGCGCTCGAATATCATTCGAATATGTGTTCGATGCACGTGCCGGCAGAAGTGGCTGGCGAACTCGACGCCCTCGACGCTGCGGTTGCAGCCATCGGCCAGCGGAAGTTCGACAGGCTGGAAGCCCCAGTCCGATTACATGTCCTGGAACGACTGGAAACCTCACGTCGCCGCCAGATTGCGGTCGGTCACGACGTGATCGCAGGGCTGGCGAACCAGGAT
>PLSK01000039.1:0-29750 GCA_003165155.1 Mycobacterium sp.
CCCTCGCCGGGATCGTGTTCTGCCACGGTGGCGGATTCGTCTTCTGCGACATCGAATCCCACGACGGCTTCTGTCGCGCTCTGACGCGGGGTACCGGGGCCGTCGTGGTGTCGGTCGATTACCGCCTGGCCCCCGAACACCGCGCACCGGCGGCCGCGCGCGATGCTTTCNNGCGGGCGGGAATCTCGCCGCGGTCACGGCCATTCTGTGCCGCGACGGGGGAGTCACCATGCCCGCCGCGCAGCTGCTGCTCTACCCGGCGATCGATCCCTCATTCGAGACGGATAGTTACCACCGTTACGGCACCGGATACTTCAACACCAGCGCCGCGATGCAGTGGTATTGGCACCAATACCTAGGCGCGCAAGACATTTTCGAACCGGCCTACCTGGTGGCCCCTGCTCGCGCGGATTCGCTTGCGGGCCTGCCGCCCGCGGTGATCGCCACCGCCGGCCTGGATCCGCTGCACAGCGAGGGATGCGATTACGCATCCCGGTTACGCGACGCCGGGGTACCCGTCGTGCACCATGATTTTCCTGAATTGTTCCATGGATTCATGACGATCCAATCCTTTGCTCCGGCCGACAGAGCGCGTGAGCTTGTTTGCGGCGACCTGCGGGAACTGCTCGACGCGAAGGGGAATTGAGACGTGGAAACAGTTCAGCAGTTGCTGCGCCAGCGCAGGCACGATGACACGCCCGCAGTCGCTTATGGGGATCGGATCTGGACCTGGCGGGAGCACCTCGCCGAGGCCGAGGCCGAGGCGGCCGCCATGATCTCCGTGGCCGACCTCACGCGCCCCTTGCATGTCGGTGCGCTGCTCACGAATTCGCCGGCGATGCTTCGCGCCATGGCCGCAGCGGCGCTCGGCGGTTACGTGTTGTGTGGCATCAACACCACCCGACGAGGGGCCGGGCTGCTCAACGACATCCGGCGCTCCGACTGCCAGATGCTGCTGGTAGACGGCGAGCACCTGCCCCTACTGGACGGCTTGGATCTCAGCGGAATTCGGATCTTCGAGGTAGACGGGACGCGCTACTCCGACGCGATAGCCGCAGCGCCACCTCTGATCGCGCACCGCGAGGTCGTCGGCGCCGACACCTTGATGATGATCTTCACCTCCGGCACCAGCGGAGATCCCAAGGCCGTCCAGTTCGCGCACGGCATGGCGATCATGTGCGGCGCCAGCCTGGTCTATCAGTTCGACGTCACCGCCGATGACGTCTGCTACCTGTCGATGCCGCTGTTTCACTCCAACGGCATCGCGGCCGCTTGGGCGGTGGCCATCAACAGCGGCGCAACCATGGCCCCGGCAAGATTTTCACCCTCGCGCTTCCTCGACGATGTCCGCCGCCACCGGGTGACGTACATGAGCTATGTCGGGAAGCCGTTGGCGTTGCTCCTGGCCATGCCCGAACGCTCCGACGACGCCGAGACGACGCTACGGTTGGCTTACGGCAACGAGGCGACCGATCGCGATATCGAGGAATTCGCCAGGCGTTTCGGATGCCGCGTGGTCGACGCTTTCGGCTCGAGCGAGTTCGCGGTGATCGTTGTGCGCGAGGAGGGCACCCCACCCGGCTCGATCGGCAAACCATATCCCGGCGTGGCCATCTACAACCCAACGACGTTGAAAGAATGCGCGGTCGCGGAGTTCGATGAACACGGCGCCCTGACGAACTTTGACGACGCGGTCGGTGAACTGGTCAATACCCAAGGTGCCGGGCCGTTCGCCGGCTACTACAACGATCCGGCGGCGACGGCTCAGCGCGTGCGGCATGGCATGTATTGGGCCGGCGATTTAGCCTACCGCGACGCAGAGGGTTGGATTTACCTTGCCGGCCGAACTGCCGATTGGATGCGGGTGGACGGCGAAAACTTGGCGGCGGCCCCGATCGAGCGGATTCTGGTGCGTCTGCCGCAGGTCAGCCAGTTGGCGGTCTACGCGGTGCCCGATGACCGGGTGGGCGATCAGGTGATGGCCGCCGTGGTGTTGCGCGATGGAATGCACCTGGAGCCAGGCGAATTCGAGAAGTTCCTTGCTTCACAACCCGACTTGTCGCCTAAGGCGTGGCCGCGCTACGTGCGTATCAACGATGATCTGCCGGTAACGGCCACCAACAAGATCCTCAAGCGCGAGCTGATCGCCGCCGGCGTCAGCGCCCAGGCCGGCGTGTTGTGGTCGCGGCCGGCACGCGGCACCAGCTACACCGTGGGGCTGTCAGTTCAACGCGGCGCATAGCCATATAAATCAATGGGATTCGGCCGGTTCGGGCGCCTCGCCGAACCGGGCGAGCACCAGTGTCGCGGACACTGCAACAACGAATCCGAGGACGACGACCCAGCCGAGGCCGTTGCGGGCGCTGTCGCCCAGCCACAGCACCCCGACGAGCGCAGGCGCGATCGTTTCACCGACAACCATGGCGGCAACGGTTGTGGTCACCGATCCGCGCTGCAAAGCGGACGTGAGGAACAGAAACCCAGCGGCGCTGCCCGCGAGGAGCGCGTACAGGGCCGGGTTGATGTAGAACGCGCGTTTGGTGGGATCAATCACGTCGAGCAGGCGCACGGCGATCTCCACAACACCGAAGCCGCTTCCGGCGCACAGGCCCAGGGCAAATCCGCGTCCGCGGTCGCCCAACCGGCCAGCGAACGCACCCACCAGGAATAGTGCGGCGTCCACACCGAGTAATGCCCAGCCGAGTCCGGCTGGGGCATGGCGAAAGTGCCCTGGTCCGGCGGCGAGGGCGAGGACAGATAGGCTGGCGCAGACCACTCCCACGGCGGTCCACTCGGCTGCTGACAGCCGCGTAGACAGCACCCACGCCGACACGATGCCGGTGACCGCGATCGACGCCGCTAACGCGGCGGCGACGACATAGATCGGTACCAGGCGCAGCGCCGCCACCTGTAGCAGGAAGCCGAGTCCGTCGAGAGCCAGGCCCGCGGCATAACGCCACTGCCGCAGGGCGCGCACGACCAACGCGGCGTCGATACCCGAGCCGGTGCCGGCGTCCACAGATCGCGTCGCCATAGCCTGCAGCACTGACGCTGTGCCGTAACACACCGAGCAGCCCAGAGCGAGGAGGAATCCGAGAAGCACAGACTGACAATAGCCGCATCAAGCCTGCGAGCGCGGCTCGTAGCGAAGGGAGGATCAGCGCAAAACGTTGCGGGGGAGCGTGAGTGGCAGATCGAGGGCGCTCAGCAACCCCGGCTTCGATTCCACGACATGCGGTATGGCGTTCACAACGCGCATCGCCGTCGCCACCATCGCACCCGCGCCCGATTCCATCACAGACCCCGAGGCTTTCGGATCGACCAGGCTGGCCGTCATGTCGCAGCTGATGTCGGGTTCGCCCTCGATGCGTATCCGGTATACGGGTCTCTGCGCGCCTTCGCCACACTCCGGCGGCAGTTCCGGAGCCAGGCGGTAGCCGATCGCGTCGCTACCGATCCCAAGATCGGCGGTAGTAGTAGTGCAGCACGAGCGCGGTGACGATCCCATATCCGAAGTGTGGAATCAGATCGCTGATCCAGCCGACAAGACCCCAGGTCCGCGGGTCGGTCACCCCGAGCACGGTCATTGGTCCGTTGGTGCCGACCAGCGCCAGGACCGTCGCGACCAGAGTGCCGATGACCAGCCCGGGCCGCCAGCCCAGCGCGTAGGCAAGCCCGAGGATCAGGCCCATGCCGATGCCGGCCGCGTAGCCGGTGAGCGCGCCGAGGCCCGAGATTCGGTTGGCCAGCACGTCACCGCTGCCCGGAACAGTCAGATGAAGCAGGCGCGCCATGGCTTCCACGGTCCGCTCCGGCGTTGTGCTCGTCGACCGGCCCCGGACGGCGATGTCCAGGTAGGTGATCACGTTGAGTGCGGTGGTGCCGGCGGCGCCGGCCACCGCGCCAACAAGCAGTCCAGGGAGAACTCGACCCACCGATCTGGTCTTCATTCCACAATTCTGCGCCAAACGTCGGGTTATCGGCTCAATCCCGCGGCGATGTCGCCAACAAGTCGACGCTCGGCGTCTAAGCAGATGGGCGGTGCCTATGATTTGCTGATGAGCGCCGGTGGGCTGGATACCGTGGGCTCGCCGGCATTCACCGACGAGGACCCGGCCCGGTTTCGTGCCGCTGGCTGGTGGTCGGACACGACGTTGTCCGATGCGGTGCGTGGCAACGTCGAACGGTCACCCGACCGCGTCGCCTATCTCGATGAAGGTATCTCGCTGACGTGGCGTGAATTCGATGCTGCGGCAACCGCGCTGGCGGAACAGCTGGCCGGCATCGGCATCAGCCCGGGGGATCGGGTTGCGGTCTGGCACGGCGACTCCGCCGCCATCCACGCGCTGTTCGTCGCAGTCGAACGCTGCGGGGCCGTGGTCGTCGGTATCGGCGCGCGGGCCGGCACCCGTGAGGTCGCTGCGATACTGGGTAATTCCCAGCCGAAGATCGTGATCAGCGACGCTCAGCGCAGCGACGCGGCGACGCAGGTGGTTGCGGCGGCCGGAGTGTCGTTGCTGGTTTTGGGCCTGGTGGGGGGCGCTCTGCGGTTGAATGTCTACGCGGCGCCCAAGGCACTGAGAGCCGACTCCCAGCTCGGACCCGACGATGTCTTTCTGATCAACTCCACCTCCGGGACCACGGGCCTGCCCAAGTGCGTCGTGCACACCCAGAATCGTTGGTATTACTTTCACCAGAAGGCCGTCGCCAATGGGCTGCTGAGGGCCGACGACGTTTTCTTGCCCGTCATACCAATGCCGTTCGGGTTCGGAATCTGGACCAGCCACACAACTCCGATCTACCTTGGTGCCACGACGGTGGTCATGGACCGTTTCACCACCAGGGCGGCGTGCGAGGCCATAGCCCGGCACAAGGTCACCGTGTTGTGCTGTGTCAGCACGCAATTGACGATGTTGATGGCNNCGGCCTGCCGCCGAATTCGAGGAATTGACCGGTGCCAAGATTCTGCAGTTCTACGGGTCGAACGAAACCGGGCTGCTCAGCGGGACGACGGTAGATGACTCACTGCGCCACCGACTGCGCACCGGCGGGCGGATCGTGCCGGAAATGGCGGTCCGGCTCTTCGATGGCGATGAGGACGTCACCGAGACGGGGCGGGGCCAGCCCGCGTGCCGGGGTCCTGCGACCAGCCTCGGCTACCTCGGTGGGACCGACCACGACAAGCTCTTCACCCACGACGGGTGGATGCGAATGGGCGATATCTGCGAGATCGACGCGGACGGCTATCTGAGCGTCACAGGCCGAACATCCGACTTCATCCTGCGAGGCGGCAAGAACATCAGCGCGTCGCAGGTCGAGGACGCCGTAATGACCCACCCGGCGATCGCGGTCGCGGCGGCGGTCGCGATGCCCGATCCGATATTCGGTGAAAAGGTTTGTCTCTACACCGAACTCGTCGATGCTGGGACCATAAAGGCCCTTGACTTGCCAGAGCTCGTCGAGCACCTGTTGGGGCTCGGAGTCTCCAAGGAATTGCTGCCCGAACGACTCATCGTGGTCGACGCGCTACCCCGATCGTCCGGCGGAAAGATCGCCAAAGGCGAACTCCGCGCGGATATCAAAACAAGGACGATATCCGATCGAAGGACGGAGGCTGATCATGAACGCTCCTAACCCGCGGCGCGGTGGCCTGGAGGTGTGGGCGCCCTCGGTGGTACCCCCGATCGGAGTTGAGCTGACCAACGAGCAGGCGCTCGCGGTGGCCTTCCGCCATCTGGCCGGTATCGGGTTCGCCGAAAACATGGCCGGACACATCACCTGGCAACCCGACGGGCAGACGGATATGTTCGTCAATCCGTGGGGACTGTGGTGGCAGGAGCTCGCCGCATCGGACATCTGCGTGGTTGACAGCGACGCGCGGGTGGTGCGCGGCCGGTGGGACGTCACGCCGGCGATTCACATCCACACCGAACTGCACCGTATCCGCGCTGACGCCCGGGTGGTCATCCACAACCATCCTTATTACGTGTGCGTGCTTGCAGCGCTGGGCAGGCTTCCCGAGTTGCTGCACCAGACTGGCTCGTTGTTCTTGGATGACTTGTGCCTGGTCGACACGTACGGCGGTGAAATCGACAGCCCCGCCGGCGCGGCTGATCTCGCGACGCGAATTGGACGCGCCAATCTGACGATCCTGGCAAACCACGGTGTCATCGCAACTGGTCACAACCTGGCCGAGGCCGTCTATCGCGCGGCATCGATCGAGCGGGTCTGCAAGCTGGCCTACGACGTGATGCTGACCGGCCAGGAGCCGCTCAAGATGGACTGGTCGGACATGGCGGGCATGCAACGTTCGCTCATCGAACGGGCCGCCGACGTGTACTGGGCGGGAGCGGCCAGGATGACCATCAAAGCCGATCCCGGCGTGCTCGAGTGAGGGACAGCGTCGACAATGAAAGCCGCCACCGCACACTCAACCGTGCGGCGGCGTAGGGAGGCTGACGAGTGAAATCAATCGACGAGCTGGCCGGCGACCTGAACTTCACCACCGCCAAGACGGGCGATGATCGCTCGGTCACGTTTCTGCCCGACCCGCCCCGCGCGCGACGCCGCTATACGGTGATTTCGGCCGACGATCACATCGTCGAACCCCCGGACACGTTCACTGGGCGGCTCCCGCGAAAGTTCGCCGACCGGGCGCCCAAAGTCGTAGACACCGAGAGCGGCGGACAAACCTGGGTCTATGACGGTCAGGAACTGCCCAACGTCGGGTTCAACGCCGTGGTCGGGCGACCAGTGTCGGAATACGGTTTCGAGCCGGTCCGGTTCGACGAAATGCGCCGGGGTGCATGGGATATCCATGCACGCGTCAAGGATATGGACGTGAACGGCATCTACGCATCGCTGAACTTCCCCTCGTTTCTGCCGGGGTTCGCCGGCCAGCGGCTGCAGCAGGTCACCACGGATCGCGACCTGGCGCTGGCGTCAGTCCGCGCATGGAACGATTGGCATTTCGACGTTTGGGCGGGGTCGTATCCCGATCGGATCATTCCCTGCCAATTGCCGTGGCTGCTGGACCCGGAGCTCGGCGCCAAAATGATCTACGAGAACGCCGAACGCGGATTTCACGCCGTCACCTTCAGCGAAAATCCCGCGATGCTCGGATTTCCCAGCATCCACTCGGGCCACTGGGATCCGATGATGGCAGCGTGCGCCGAGACCGGCACCGTGGTGAATCTGCACATCGGGTCCTCGGGTTCATCCCCGAACACCACCGAGGACGCTCCGCCAGATGTGCAAGGCGTGCTGTTCTTTGCCTACGCCATTTCCGCGGCCGTCGACTGGCTTTATTCCGGACTGCCCAGCAGGTTCCCCGACCTCAAGATCTGCTTGTCCGAAGGTGGCATCGGTTGGGTTGCCGGGTTGCTGGATCGCCTCGACCACATGCTCAGCTATCACGCGATGTACGGCACCTGGCAAGCGTTGGGCGAGAGCCTGACTCCGGCGGAGGTTTTCACCCGAAACTTCTGGTTCTGCGCGGTGGAAGACAAGTCGTCGTTCGTGCAGAGGGACCGAATCGGCATGGAAAACATCATGTTGGAGGCCGACTATCCGCATTGCGACTCGACCTGGCCGCACACTCAAGAAACCATCCATGAAGAGATCGGCGACCTTCCGCCGGACGCGATACGCAAGTTCACCTGGGAGAACGCCTCGCGCTTGTATCGCCATCCGGTACCGGTCGAGGTCCAGCGGGATCCAGACGCATTCTGACGGCCGCCACCGCCCGGACACTCAGAGGTCGGCAGCAAGCCGTTGCAGAATGTCGGCCGCGGGCTCGACGGTGGCGTGCCGGTAACCGGTGCCTGCCCACAGGTGCACGTAGTCGGGTTTCCCCGCTGCCGCAGCGGCTTTGCGCAGCGGGCTGGTGAGGTAGTGGATTGCGGGATAGCCGAACGGCGCCTCCGCTTCGTGGGCGTCGATGAAAGCGTTGCGCAGACCGCGGGCCGGGCGTCCGGTGAAGGCGTGCGTGAGGACCGTCTCGGTGCGCGCGGGATCGGCGAGGGCCGCTTTGTGCGTCGCTGAGGCGCCGCTTTCGTTGGCGCGCAGCAGAACCGTGCCGACGATGGCCGCGGCGGCGCCCGCGCGGATCACCTCGGCGACGGCCCCGCTGGTGGCGAGCCCGCCCGCGGCCAATACCGGTAGCTCTACCGTGGCAATGGTCTGTTTGACGAGGTCGACGATCGGGACGGGCTTCAGCGGTTGCCGCGGCGAGAGTGTTCCAGAATGGCCACCGGCCACCGCGGCCTGCACGGCAAGCAGGTCGACACCGGCGTCGCGTGCTTGGATCGCCTCCTGCGGGTTCGTCACCGTTTGGACGACAATGGTGTCGGCCCGTTGCAGCGCGGAGATCACGTCGCGCGGCGGGATACCGAAGGTGAACGACACCATGGAGACCGGGTCATCGAGCAGGAGCGCGATCTTCTCGTCGAAACTGTCGGTGTCTTCGATTGGCTCCGGCGGTAGCGCCAGACCGAACTGGTCGGCCTCGCGCTGAATGATCGCGGCGTAGGCCCGGTACCCGGCGGGGTCGACCGGCAATGGATTAGGCACAAACACGTTGACTCCGACTGGGATTCCGTCGGCCCGAACCCTGTTGATCTCGGCTTCGATGGCCTCCACGGTCTTGTAGCCGGCTGCGAGCATGCCCAGGCCACCGGCTTGAGTCGCGGCCGACACCATCGCGGGGTTGGTGGGGCCGCCGGACATCGGGGCGGCGATCAGCGGGATGGACATCCCGAATTGTGTCAACATTTCAGTGCCTCTACGTCGGTGTCCGAACCCGCACTAAGCCTAGCCTCGGCGGAATGCCCCAGTGCATTCCATTCGGCGGCCGGACCTGAGAGGATGCTTCAGCGTGAAGCGGCCTAACTTCTTGGTGATAGTGGCGGACGATCTCGGGTTTTCCGACATCGGCGCCTTCGGTAGCGAGATCAATACCCCCAACCTGGATCGGCTCGCTCACGCGGGCATCCGATTCACCGATTTTCATTCGGCGCCGGCCTGCTCGCCCACCCGATCAATGCTGTTGACCGGAACCGATCACCACATCGCTGGCATCGGCACCATGCTGGAGGTCACCGGAGCCGCATTCCAAGGCGCGCCCGGCTACGAAGGCTATCTGAACGACCGGGTCGTAGCTTTGCCAGAACTACTGCGCGACGCCGGATATCTGACGTTGATGTCGGGCAAATGGCATCTGGGCAACACGATCGAGAGGTCGCCGTGGGCTCGCGGATTCGAGCGTTCGTTCGCGCTGCTGCCGGGCGGCGCCAGCCATTACGGTGGCGCCGCGACCGGTCTCCCCGCCCTGCCGCGGCTTTACACCGAAGATGACCAGTTCGTCACGGTTGGCGACGACTTCTACTCATCGGACTTCTACGCTGACACCCTGCTGCGCTACTTCGACGAGCGTGCCGAGGATGACGAGCGCCCGTTCTTCGCCTATCTGCCTTTTCAAGCGCCCCACTGGCCGCTGCAAGCGCCTGAGGAATCCATTGCGACCTATCACGGCCGGTACGACGCCGGGCCGGACGAGTTGCGCGAGGCGCGCCTGGCAGCACTGAAGAAGCTTGGCCTGTGCCCGCCTGATGTCGCGGCGCACCCCGTCGTGGCCGGCGGCGTGCCCGAGTGGGCCGACATGTCGGCCGACGAGCGCGCCCGTTCGGCCCGCAGCATGGAGGTCTACGCCGCAATGGTGGACCGGATGGACCAGAACATCGGACGGGTGATCGACTACCTGGCCGACACCGGCGAGCTTGACAATACGGTGGTGATCTTCTTGTCCGACAACGGCGCAGAGGGCACGATCGTCGAGGCGATGCCGCTGCGTGGTGCCCAGCTCGGCGCGATGATCGAAAAGTTTTGCGACAACAGCCTCGATAACCTTGGTCGCCCTAATTCGTTCACGTGGTACGGCCCGCGCTGGGCGCAGGCTGCCACCGCGCCATCGCGCCTGCACAAGGCGTTCACCGCCGAAGGCGGGATCCGGGTGGTCGGGTTCGCCACCTGGCCGGGCTTCGCCCGGCAGCGCCAGATCGGCACGGCTTTCGCGACCGTGATGGACATCGCCCCGACTGTGCTCGAACTCGCGGGCATCGAACATCCGGGAACCACCTACCGCGACCGCGAGGTAGCACCCATGCGCGGCCGCTCGCTGGTCGCGTATCTTTCGGGTGACACCGAGGCGGTGCATGACGCCGCTACCAGCACCGGTTGGGAGTTGTTCGGTCGCCGGGCCATTCGCCAGGGCGACTGGAAGGCGCTTCACCTGCCCGAGCCGTACGGCACGGGCACCTGGCAGCTCTACGATCTGTCAGCCGACCCGGGCGAGATCGACGATCTGGCCGCCTCGCGACCCGACAAGCTGTCCGAGCTCCTCACATTGTGGGACCGCTACGTCGAGGAGACCGGCGTCGTCCTCGATCCGGTCTCGGCCTTCGAAGACCACGGAACCTGAGCGAACGCGGCTCAGTGCTAGCGTCGAGTCCGTGTCCGGACAGGTTCGTATCGGCATCCTGGGTGCGGCCAACATCGCACCGATGGCTCTTATCAAGCCGGCCAAGGAAAACGCCGAAGTTGTAGTGGCTGCGGTGGCAGCCCGCGATGCGTCGCGCGCGCAGGCGTTCGCCGCCAAACACCACATCGCGAGGGTGCACGAAAGCTACGAGGCGCTGATCGCCGATCCCGATATCGACGCCGTCTACAACCCGTTGCCGAACGGCCTGCACGGCCGGTGGACCCGGGCCGCGCTGGCCGCCGGCAAGCACGTGCTGTGTGAAAAGCCATTCACTGCCAACGCCGATGAGGCCCGCGAGATCGCCGACCTGGCCGCACAGTCGGATCGGGTGGTGATGGAGGCGTTCCATTACCGATACCATCCGCTGGCTTTGCGCGTCGAAGAGATCATTGCCTCAGGCGAGCTGGGCAAGCTCGAGCGAGTCGAGACGGCCATGTGCTTCCCGCTGCACAAGTTCTCCGACATCCGATACAACTACGCGCTCGCCGGTGGCGCGACCATGGATGCCGGGTGCTACGCGGTGCACATGGCCCGCACGTTCGGCGGCGGCACCCCGGAAGTCGTTTCGGCACAGGCGAAACTGCGGGATCCGCAGGTGGACCGGGCGATGACGGCCGAGTTGCTATTCGCCGAAGGGCATACGGGCCGGGTTCGTTGCTCGATGTGGTCGTCGGACCTGTTGCGCATCAGCGCCAAGGTGGTTGGTGAGCACGGCGAACTGCGTGTGCTCAATCCAGTATTGCCACAGATGTTTCATCGTCTCTCGGTTCGCTCGGCCGACGGAAAACGTGTGGAGCGGTTCTCGCGGCGGCCCACCTACGCATATCAACTCGACGCTTTCGCCGCGGCTGTGCTGCGTGGCGAACCGGTGAAGACGACGCCGGCAGACGCTATCGAGAACATGACGGTGATCGATGCGATCTATCGCGCCGCCGGCCTCCCGCTGCGCCAGCCGAGCTGAAACTCAACCCGATCGGCCGGTGTCCGCCTCGGACAGCAACAGGCGTGCGGCCTCCACGCAGGGGCGCAGACGGTCGACGGGGCTGACGCCGGCCAACGCCAAGGAGCGCTGTGGTATTTCGAGTTCGATCACGATGTCGGTTGGGAGCGCAGAGATGATGTCGTGCAACGGTAATTCGCCGGCACCGGGCACCATGCGCTCAAAGATGGCTTCCTCCGAGTAATCGTCGATGCGCGGCTGGAGGGTGGTGTCGCAGAGCTGGGCGTAGCCGATGTGCTCGGGGTCGAGGGCCGCAAGGTCGGCAGCGCCGTATCCCGATCGCACCAGATGCATGGTGTCGATCAGCAGCCGGAAATCGGGCCGTCCGACGTGTTCCCGCGCTGCCAGTGCAGTGGGTAGGTCGGCGATAGTCAGGCCGGGAACTGGTTCGACTGCCGTCTGAATGCCGCGCTGGGCGGCAAGTTCGGTCAGGGCGGCAAACTGGTCAAAGGTGCGATTCAGATCGGGGTCGAGGCTAACGGTATTGATCCAGGGAACGCCGAGCTCGGCCAAGACGTCGAGATCGGTTGAGAATTTGCGCATTTCGGCGCCGGGCAGCACTAGGAACCCGTCACCGAGCGAGATGGTCACGCCGCGGTGAGCCATCGCGGCCAGTAGATCCTTTCTGAGACCGACGTCGTCTTTCAGCGAGTAGGGCGCAAAGCCGAGCGGCACCAGGGGTTGTCCCTGGACGACGNNGGCCTGCCAGACCGGCCAATTGGTCGGCGGCCTGGACTGTCTGGGTGGTCAGCGCGACCTCTCCAGAAGTGACGTGCATTTCGATGATCGGCGCTTCCAGGACGAGATCGTCGCGGATGAAGGCGACGTGGGAGTACAGATGTGCCGCGGTGAATGACGCCCATGCTGTCGTCGACGGTGGGTCCATCCTCAGGTTCACTTCGTAGAAATCTGCCGTCAGCGATTTGGGCGCGTCCACGTGCATCAGGACGATCTGCATCAGCTGTGGGCCGAGCGTGTAGAGGGTTGTTCGGGCAACGTCACAGGTGAAGAGAACGGTGGCCGGCGGCACGGGCGCATTCGGATTCGGCGCAGGGCACTTGTCGGGCGTGATCAGCTGCGACCTCAGCACGGGGCGAACCGGTAGTGGCGCAATGTTGACGGCCGGCGCCGCTGGCGAAGTCCTGCTGGAAGTGACGGGTTCGGCGGCTCGGTGCTCTGGTGGGCGGCAGCTGCAAACCACGAAGGCGAGCAGCATGGCGAGCAGCACGAGGCCCGTCAGCCGCACGACCAGGGCGCGCACTGACGTGCTGGTTGAGCGATCAGCACGGGCGCCTGCCATGGCCTTCCTCCGTTCAATCGGCGATTAGTCTCCACCTACCTTTTCGGCGCGGAGTCCGATTGCGTTACTGCCCACCCGGCCGTCCAACGTCGAGTTGTTGGGCCGGTTCTCCGCATTGGGGCCCAACAACTCGACGTTCGTCGCAGGAATAGGCAGCCCATTGCTCACACTACGAACATAGAGTAGCCTCGTGCACCAAGATGGCCAGATCCACTGCTGCGGCGGCGAAAAGACGCAAGCCCAATCCGACGGAGCGCCGCCGCGACCTATGTGACGCGGCGATCCAGCTGTTGGCTGACGACGGGGCCAAGGGGCTGAGCCATCTCAAGGTGGACCGCAAAGCCGTTGTGCCCGACGGCACCACGTCGTTCTATTTCCGCACCCGCTCGGCACTGCTGCGCGCCGTGGCCGAGCGATTGGCCGAGCAGGACCTCGCCAGCCTGCAGTCCATCGCCGATAGCGCCGATGGCCCAGGCGGCAATCCCTCGCCGTCGCGGTTGGCGCAAGTGGTCATTCAAGCCGGTAGCGAACCGCAGCTGTCGCGGACGAAGGCCAGGTACGAACTGACCATGCAGGCAGCTCGCGACCCGGCGATGGCTGCGATTCTGCAGCAGGCGACGGACGGGTTCACCAGGCTGCATAGCGAAATCCTCGTGCACCTCATCCCGCACGGCGCCGAGCTGGAATCGGCAGTCGTCGAGGATCTGAGCAACATCACGCTGACGTTCATCAACGGTTTGTTGATGCGGTTCGCCCATGGCGACCGGATTATCGACACCCCAGCACAGCTCGACGCGGCCTTGTCGGCCATCGCCGCCGGAGTTCTCAAGAGTGCGGACAAAGGGCGGCTAACCCAGTCCGACGACCTGCGTCCAGTGCGCAGCGAACGCGCCGCGGCGTCCGGGTGAATGAGCCTGGTATGGCTGAGCGTAGGTTTCGCGTCTCTAGGTCTTGCCAGAGCATGCGCCATATGGTTCTCTACGAGAATAGAGTAAGCCGACGCTCACGGGCCGTCGGTGAGCCCGCTTCAGCCCGTCCCGTGCGCTCGTCAGAGCAAACGTATTTAAGCGAAGTGTAGAAATTGTTCCAATCGGACTTGGTATCCAGAAGATTTCCGGAAATGAAAGCGCTAGGAGGCATTTCGTGACGGCGAGCACCGCGAGTCATGTTCGTTTCGATCCATACGACGTCGAGCTCATCGCCGACCCGTATCCCATGTTCGCGCGCCTGCGTGACGAAGCACCGCTCTACTACAACGCGGAGTACGACTTCTTCGCACTGAGCCGGTTCGCGGATGTCAATAAAACGCTTGTCGACCACAACACGTTCAGCTCCGCCAGAGGCGCGATCCTGGAGCTGATCAAGGCGAACCTCGACATCCCGTCGGGCACGTTGATCTTCGAAGACCCACCGATCCACGGCGTGCACCGCAAGCTGCTGTCGCGGATGTTCACACCGCGCAAAATCGCTGCGCTGGAGCCGATGATCCGCGAGTTCTGCGCGCAATCGCTGGATCCGCTGGTGGGATCGGGTCGATTCGACTTCGTCACCGATCTGGGTGCGACGATGCCGATGAAAACGATCAGCATGCTGCTGGGCATCCCCGAAGACGATCAGGAATACATCCGTGATCACGTCACGTCGCAGATGCGCACCGAGGCAGGCAAGCCGATGGACCACGAGCAGGGCTTATCCGTCGGCGAGCCGTTCGAGGCCTACATCGACTGGCGCGCCGAGCATCCTTCCGACGACATCATGACCGAGCTGCTCAATGCCGAATTCGTCGATGAAACCGGCACCACCCGGCGGCTGACTCGCGAAGAGATACTCGTGTACGTCAACGTCGTCGCGGGAGCGGGCAACGAAACAACGACACGGCTGATCGGTTGGGCGGGCAAGGTTCTCGCGGAGCACCCGGATCAGCGTCGCGAGCTCGCCGAAAACCCCGGACTCATCCCGCAGGCCATCGAGGAGCTGCTGCGCTTCGAACCGCCCGCGCCGCACGTATCGCGGTATGTGACGCGCGACGTCAACCTGCATGACCAGACGGTGCCCGAGGGCAGCGTGATGATGCTGCTCATCGGATCGGCATGCCGCGACCAGCGCCAGTTTGGGCCCGACGGCGACGAGTTCAACATCCACCGCGCAGCCCGTCCGCATCTCACTTTCAGCGTCGGCACGCATTTCTGTCTCGGCTCGGCGCTGGCCCGCCTCGAAGGACGCGTTGCCCTGGAGGAAATCCTGAAACGATTCCCCGAGTGGGAGGTCGATCTGACCAACGCCAAGCTCAGTCCGACGTCGACGGTGCGTGGCTGGGACTCCCTGCCCGCTCTGGTGCCGTGATGACCGGCCGGGTTGAAGGCAAAGTCGCGTTCGTCACTGGCGCAGCCCGGGGCCAAGGTCGCAGTCACGCGGTGCGTTTGGCGCAGGAGGGAGCCGACATCATCGCGATCGACATCTGCGGACCGATCGACAACTTGAGCTACCCGCACTCGACCCCGGAGGACCTCGCCGAGACCGTCGACCTGGTCAAGGGCCACGGCCGTCGCATCGTCACCGAGCAGGTCGATGTCCGCGATTTCGAGGCACTGAAGGCCGCAGTGGACAGCGGCGTCGAACAACTCGGCCGGCTCGACATCATCGTCGCGAATGCAGGCGTCGGCACCGATGGCACCAGGCTGCACAAGATTCGGGAAAATATCTGGCAGGACATGATCGACATCAACCTCAGCGGCGTGTGGCACACGGTCAAAGCGGCTGTTCCACATGTGCTTTCGGGCGAGCGCGGCGGATCCATCGTGCTGACCAGCTCGGTGGGCGGCCATAAGGCCTACCCGAACACGGGCCACTACATCGCCGCCAAGCATGGCGTCATTGGCCTGATGCGTGCCTTCGCCGTTGAATTGGGTCCGAAAATGATCCGGGTCAACGCGGTGCTGCCCACGCAGGTCAGTACCACGATGTTGATGAACGACCAGACTTTTCGGCTCTTCCGTCCGGACCTAACGGATCCCGGGCCCGACGACTTCGCGCCGATATCACAAATGATGCACACATTGCCGATTCCCTGGGTGGACGCCGCCGATATCAGCAACGCGGTCCTGTTCTTAGCCTCTGACGAATCCCGTTATGTCACCGGTATTTCGCTCCCGGTCGATGCGGGCAGCTTGCTCAAATAAACAGTAAGTCAATTAGATAAACGAAGGCTCGACTCAGTAAAACGAAGGTGGAGACAAGTTATGCCTGAATTCGACTATGAAGAGATGAAGAAGGAAGCCGCGCAGTACATCAGGTTCGAGAAGGACAAGAAGAACCGAATCGCTTACATCACCTTCGATCGCCCCGATGCGCAGAACGCCACCAGCTTGGGGATGCGGCAGCTCTATGCCGACCTCATCCACAAGTGCAACGTGGACGACGACGTCAAGGTCGTGGTGATTCGCGGCGAGGGACAAGATTTCGGTAGCGGCGGCGACCTGCCCGAGCAGCGCGGCATGATCGAGAACCCCGGCATGCCGCTGCTGCACGAGCTCGGGATTAACGATGACGACGTGAAGTACCCGCCCGGCGGCTCATACCGCTACCTATCCACCGTGACCGACTTCTATGCCAAGGCCCGCGCGGGAAACCGCCCCCTGCAAGAGCTTCGGAAAGTCAGCATCATCGAGGCCAAGGGCTACTGCTACGGCTGGCACTTCTACCAGGCCGGCGACGCCGACCTGGTGATTTCCTCTGACGATGCGCTGTTCGGGCACCCGGCGTTCCGCTACGTGGGCTGGGGGCCTCGGCTGTGGTGGTGGGCCGAGACCATGGGCCTGCGCAAGTTCTCCGAAATGCTGTTCACCGGGCGGCCGTTCAGCGCCAAGGAGATGTACGACTGCGGGTTCCTCAACAGCGTTGTCGCCCGCGAGGACCTGGAAGCAGAGACCCTGAAGTACGCGATGGCCTGTTCGAAGTCCCGTCCGACCGATACGGTCGCGGTGCAGAAGACCTTCCTCGAGCTGTACAAGCAGCACAAGGGTGAGTACTTTGGCAGCCTTCTTGTCGGCATGGTCGAAGGCATGCTGCCGATGATCCAGAACGACCAGGAGAACGACGTCGACCTCACCGAAGGCACGTTCAACAAGGGCCTCAACAACGTCGTGAAAGACAACGACATGAACTTCCCGCCGGAGTGGCGTCTGAGCCGCTCGGGACGCAGCAAGCCCTGATCGTTTCGGGAGGGCTCGCATGGCGGCGCTGACGGGTTTCAGGGTCGTGGAACTGGCGGGGTCGGTCGCAGGGGAGTATTGCGGAAAGTTACTGGCCGACTTCGGCGCCGAGGTGATCAAGGTCGAGACGCCCGGGTGGGGCAGTCCCACCCGGGCGATGGCGCCCGTATTCGGCGATGGCGCGGGGCGCGAGGGCAGTGCGTTGTTCGCCTATCTCAACACGAACAAGCATTCCGTCGAAGTTGACGTCACCTCCGCCGCCGGCGCGCTGCGTCTGCACGAGCTCGTGGGCACGGCAGACGCGGTCATCGATGACAGCGCCGTGAGCTGGGCCGATCGGCACCCGAGCGTCGTGTTTTGCTCGATCACCCCTTTTGGGCAGGGGGCCGCCGCGGAGTTCGAAAATGCCAAGAGCATCAACGTGTTCCACGCNNGCCGACTACGAAGCAGGGCTGGAGGCGGCGTTGTGCGTCGCGTCATCGCTGTTCGGCCGTATGCATACTGGTTCCGGCGAGTTCATCGACATTTCGGCGCAGGCCGTGCTAGTTTCCCGCGCCGACTGCATCCTGGGCAGATTCATCACCGGCGAGGTCCCGGCCGATGTCCACCGCGGCGATTTCGATCAACAGGGGCCGGCATCGTTTTTCGCCTGTGCCGACGGCTTTGTCTACCTCTACATGACCAGCGGCGCGCACTGGCTGGGTGTGAAGACGCTGTTGGGTGATCCGGAGTGGCTGAACGCTTTCGAGGATGACTGGCTGGAATTTTCGGTCACGCCGGAAAAGGTGGCCGAGTTTCAACGGGGTTTCGCCGCGTGGGTCCGGGACTTCGCCAAAGAAACCGCATCCGATCAGGCCCAGCGCCTGGGTGTGCCACTGGTCCCGGTCAACGGCGCTACAGACCTGCACCAGTCGCCGCAGTACCGGCATCGCGGTTTTTTCCAGGTCGTGCAACATCCCGTGCTGGGCGCCGCGACATATCCCACCGTCCCGTACGCGTTCAGTGCATCACCGGCTGAAATCACCTCTGCCGCGCCTGCTCTGGGTCAGCACACCGCCGCGGTGCTGGAGCGCCTGGGTGCCCTAGACACTCCGAGGGTGCCGCCGGCGGTGAAGTCGGCACAACTCAAGCCGCCGAAGAACCCGCGCGGCGGCCCGCTGCAGGGCGTACGCGTCGTCGAGCTCACCAAGGTGTGGGCGGGTCCGTACGCGGGCAAGCTGCTGGCACTTTTGGGTGCGGAGGTGATCAAGGTCGAGACGGCGGCCATCCCCGAGGAGATGCGCGCTTACGGCGGAACCGACATCAACCACGCCCCTTTCTTTTTGAGCATCAACCCCGAGATCCTCAGCGTGGACTTCGATATCAAGTCGCCGGAGGGCATGGCCGGCTTGCGCGAACTGATCGCGCGCAGCGACGTCGTGATCAATAACCTGCGGCCTGGAGCGATGGAACGCCAGGGCTTGGGGTATGCGCAGCTCCAGGAGATCAAACCGGACATCATCTCGGTGTCGATCAAGATGTGGGGGAACGACGGGCCGCTAGGTCATCAAACGGGCTACGCGCCCTGTTTCGCGGCGCTGGCCGGACTCGCTTCGCTGGTCGGCTACCGCGGTGGGCCGCCGCTTGGGGCCAGCATGCGCTACGGGGATTCTACGGTCGGTGCCGCTGCGGCATACGCCGCCGTGGTGGCGTTGTTGCATCGCGAGCGAACCGGCGTAGGTCAATTCGTCGATGTGTCGGCCGTCGAAACCCTCTCCTCGTTGATCGGGGACAGGCTGCTTGAACAGAGTCTCAGCGGAAAGCAACTCGAGCCCGACGGCAACAACCACCCGGACATGTGCCCGCACGGCTGCTACCCCTGCTCCGATGATGCGTGGATCACCGTGGCGGTGGCCAACGATGTCGAGTGGCAAGGATTGTGCGATGTGTTGGACGCCGGAAGGCTCGTCGCCGAACCGCGTTACGCCACGATGGGAAACCGACGCGGTCACACCGAGGCGCTCGATGTCGACCTCGCACGGCTTACCCGGGAACACGACGCCGAGGACCTTGCGCACCGGCTGCGCGCGGCGGGTGTGCCGGCGGGCAAGAGCGCCAATACCGGCGATGTGATCGGGGATCAACGACTGTGGGACCGCGAGTTGTACCGCTTCGTCAGTGACCATCGCGAAGGGCAGCGACCGGTCCTGGGGCCGTCGTGGCGGCTGACCCGTAACCCCGCCAAGATTTCGCAGGGCGCTCCCGACCTCGGCGAGGACACGGATTATGTTCTGCACGAGATCTTGCNNTGGTGACCGGCGCCAGCAGTGGCATCGGCGCTGCAACGGCCAAGGCGCTGGCCGCCCAGGGCGCCGCGGTGGCGCTATTGGCGCGCCGCGCCGATCGGCTGGGCGAACTGAAGACCGAAATCGAATCAGCGGGCGGAACTGCGCTGTTGGTGCCCGCGGACGTCACCGACGCCGAGCAGGTAGCGACAGCCGTCCAGCGCACCGTTGCGGATCTCGGACGCCTCGACATTCTGGTAAACAACGCGGGCCAAATGCAGTCGGGGCCCGCCGCTGAAGCCCCGTTGCGGGACTGGGACGGCATGGTGAGCGTCAACATCCAGGGTGTTCTCTACGCCACCCGTGCAGCGCTTCCCCATCTGATCGAGGGCGCCGCGGACTCGCCTCGCGGTGTTGCCGACCTGGTCACCATCAGCTCCACCGCCGGCTGGGTTGCCCGGCCTGGCACCGCCGTGTATTCGCTGACGAAATTCGGCATCAACGCCTTCAGCGAGGGCATCCGCCAAGAGCTGATCGGCCAGCGGGTCCGTGTGGGCGTCGTCGCCCCGGGGACCGTCGACACCGAGATCTTCACCCATCTGTCCGCAACTTCGCAGGAGGCGTTCGAGCGGCAGACGGGCGGCATGGTCAAGTTGCGGTCCGAGGACATCGCCGATGCCGTGCTGTACATGGTGACCCGCGATCGCCGGGTCGCGGTCAACCACATGCTGGTACGCGCGGCCGAACAGACCTGGTGACATTCGGTGGATGGCGAGACGGACTGTTGGGTCACCGGCGACCAGTCCGGCATCCCGATACCGGTCGACCCCGCGGCGCTGCGCAGTCGCGGGCCACGGTATCTCACCGAAGCATTTGAAGCTTCCAGAGTTCTTCTGGAAGGCAACACCGTTCGGCGTATTACCGATTTCCGCGAGGTCGCCGGCGGCAGCACGGGACGGAAGGCCATGCTGTCGGTCGAATACGACACTCCTGCGCCGGGTCTGCACACCGACTTGTTCGTGAAGTTCTCGCGCGATCTCGACAACCCGATACGCGACCGCGGAAAGACCCAGATGGAACCCGAAGTGCGGTTCGCGTCGTTGTCCCGCGCATCCGGGTTCCCCATCGCAGTACCCGATGTCATGTTTGCCGACTACCACCGCGATAGCGGCACGGGCGTATTGATCACCGAGCGAATTCAGTTCGGCAACAATGGAATCGAAGATCATTACGATAAGTGCCTGGACTACGAGATGCCCGAACCCGCGCAGCACTACCGTGCCCTGTTGGCCGCGCTCGCCCGGCTTGCCGGCTCGCACCGCTCGGGGAGCCTGCCGGCCGAACTGACCGCGCACTTTCCGGTGGATGTGCAGGCCGCGACAGTGGGGGAGCGAGCACCACTTTCTGCTGTCAAGGTGGCCCGGCGGGTAACCCAATTGGCAGAATTCGCGCAATCCCAGCCGGGGCTCCTGTCTTCGAATGTCACTTCGCCAGAGTTCTTTGCGCGCTTACGTGAAGATGCGTCACGGTTCGCACAGCATGAACAAGCGGTCACCCGGCGGCTGGCCGCGGACACCGACTATGTCGCGCTCTGCCATTGGAACGCCAACATCGACAACGCCTGGTTTTGGCGAGACTCCGATGATGCGCTTCAGTGCGGGCTGTTGGACTGGGGATGCGTCAGCCAGATGAACTTGGGCATGGCCATCTGGGGAGCCATGTCCGGCGCCGAAACTGACATGTGGGAGCGGCACCTCGACGAATTGCTCAACTTGTTCGTCACGGAAGTCCTTCGCTATGGCGGTCCTGATCTGGACCCGGACCGGTTACGCCGGCACACCTTGCTCTACGCGGCCACGATGGGGGTCGCCTGGCTGCTGGACGTACCGGCGTTGATCCGCAGCCGATTCGGGGCGGATGCGCCCGCTAGCCGTACCGATCCCCGCATCAAGGACGACGAGAGTATCCGCGCGCCGCTGCAGATGCTCTGCAATCTGCTGGCCATGTGGGACCGGCACCGCCTGGGTGACATGCTCGATGCAGCTCTGGCCGAAGAGGCGGGTGGCTAGCGGGTCAGCCGCCGAGCCCCTTCTTGATCGCGTCGTCCTGTTTCTGGCCGACGTCGTTGACGAAGTCCGGTGGCGCGAGCGTGTCGATCGGGCCATCGAATTCCATGGTGACGAACGCCTTGCCCTCGGTGAACAGCAGTACGGTCACGCCTTTGGAGTGGTCCGGTGCGTTACCGGACAGCGCCGTTCCGCCTGTGCCGACCTTGGCCGCATCCGTCGACGGGTCTTTGATCGCGCCGCCCTGGGAGCCCTTTGCTGCGGTCAACGCGTTCGTCGCAGCGCCGGGATCGGCCAGGATCTGGATCGTATCTTTGATGACGTGGCTGGCATCTTGGGTGCTGAACGCCGTCGCGACACCGGGCTGGCCATTCGGATTCTGGGTGGGCGGGCTGGCGGTAAACGCCACGGGCGCGTCGATGTCGGTCGCCTGGATTAACAGCTTGGCGTAATCGGTCGTTGGGGCGCTAGCCTTCGAGGTGGGTGACCCCGACTTTGGCGGCGATGCAGTCTGACCGCCGCCGCAGCCCGCCACCGACACGGCCAGCGCCGTCGCGGCCGCTAGCCCCGCGACAACCGTCTGAGAAGTCTTCATCGCAGCGTGCTCCTTCCAGCCTGTCTTTGCCGACCCAGCCATACCGTCGAGTCGCACAGTACAGCGTTCCGCGAAAGGCGGATGAGGCCGACGCTCGTGGATTGAATGCGCGGCGCTACTCGATCTCGTCGCGCAGGGACTGCAGGGTGCCGGCCAGGATGCGGGATACCTGCATTTGCGACACGCCGATTCGCTCGGCGATCTGGCTTTGGGTCATCGATTCGAAGAATCGCATATGCAGCACTTCACGTTCGCGCTGTGGAAGCGCGTGCACCAGGGCACGTACCGTTTCGCGGTTGGTGATGTGTTCGATCTGTGGGTCGATGTCACCTATCGCGTCGGCCACCCGCCGCGCATTGCTCGAGCTGTCGGCGCCCAAAGGGGCGTCGAGAGATTCGAGCCGGTATGCATCGCCGGCGACGAGGCATTCGACGATCTCTTCGTGGGCGACTCCCAGCGCCTCGGAAAGCTCCGTGGCGGTGGGGGCCCGGCCCAGCTTTTGAGTCAGCTCTGATGTAGTCCGCCCAATTTGGACGTGCAGGTCGCGTAACCGACGCGGCACGCGCATGCCCCAGCTGAAGTCGCGGAAGTAACGCCGGACCTCGCCCATCATCGTGGGAACTGCGAACCCGATGAAGCTGGGGCCCTTCGCCGGGTCGAATCGGTTGACAGCGTTCATCAATCCGACGCGGGCGACCTGAGTCAGGTCTTCGACGCTTTCGCCGCGGCGCCCGAAATGTCTTGCCACGTGGTCGGCCAGCGGCAGGCACCGAGAAACGATGCGTTCGCGTTGCAGCCGGTATTCATGCGATTCGGCTGGCATCTGGCGCAGGGCCACAAACATCTCGACGACGTCGTCGTATGAATCATCGGATTTTCCGCCGGCCGCCCGGGTAGGGCGGGTTGCGGCGATCGTGTCGGTCATGGAGCCCACTTCTCTCCGCGTCGCCTACAGCGAGGCAACACGGGTATGCGCGCGGTCCCTCTCACCGGTACTCGGAGCGACGGATCCGCCAATTGCGGCGCACGCACTGACCAAACCGGGGGTGACGGACGCTCTATCGCCGGCCCAACAGTCCAGCAGCGGTGCAGCTAACTGGCCGCTTTGAGCTAAACGGCGATAGTCCAGATCGGACTTGGGATCGGGCTTACGCCCCGGGCCACCAGCACGCGACAGCACACGCTTGGACGGCCGGATGGTGTTGAACGCGTACTGTCAGATCGCGAATTCGGGCGAAAGTGGTCTGCTGAGTGGCCAGAAGAGGGGCCTAGTGGTGTGTCTGTGAATTACCAGGGTGGGTGGCGCCTCGGCTTAGTTGCGGGTGGACCGAATTCGACAGTGGCGTGTGAAACTTCGAGAAGCGCGCTCGTTAACGTCGATCTCGAGGACATCGTTGGCAACAAACCCCCACCACATCAAATCGCAGGCAGACCACTAGAAAGGGCCTAGAAAGGTCGATATGAGTAGTAGCCTGCTGACCGGGCGCGGCGCGGTTGTGACCGGCGGCAGCCGTGGGATCGGACGCGCAGTGGCGGAATTGCTGTGCCACCTGGGAGCCGGGGTTGTGGTCAACGGGCGCGATCCCGTTGCCGTGCAGGAAACCGTCGCGGCAATCGCCGCATCCGGCGGCCGAGCTGCCGCGGTCGTCGGGGCCGCTGACGATGAGCGAATTGCCACCGCGCTCGTCGAAGAATGCACGAACGCGTTTGGGCGGCTGGATATTTTGATCAACTGCGCCGGGATCGCCGAGCCGGCCGGCTCCTCCATCCTGGACATCACCCCGGCAGAATTCGACGCCCTGATGAGCGCCCACGTCGGTACGGCGTTTCATACGTGCCGGGTTGCGGCGCGGGTGATGGCCGCGCAGGGCCACGGGTCGATCATCAATACCGGTTCGGTGGCGTTCCTCGGCGACTACGGCGGCACCGGCTACCCCGCGGGCAAAGGCGCGGTCAACGGGTTGACCATGGCGATCGCCGCTGAGCTGAAACCCCACGGTGTGCGGGCCAACGTGGTCTGTCCTGGCGCTCGGACGCGGCTTTCGACCGGTATCGATTACGAAAAGCACATCGAGGACCTGCATCGCCGCGGGTTGCTCGACGAGATGACGATGCGGGCGTCACTGGACAGTGCTCCCGCCGCGTATGTGGCGCCGCTCTACGCATATCTCGCCAGCGATTTGGCGTGCGACACGACCGGTCAGATCTTGGTTGCCGCAGGCGGATTCGTGGGCCGCTATGATCGGCCAGCGCCGCGCGTGCTGGGATATCGCGACCACCACCAGGCCGAACCGTGGTCGATTGCGGACCTGCAGGCGATGATCACACCCCCGACTGGTTGACCAAAGCGTCACGCGGGGAGCGGGTGTCGCGCCGCGGTGTGTTTCGTTTAGGTATCCGATGATTTCACCCTGTTTGAGGAACATAACGGCCGGGCATAATTCAGAAGTGAACTCAACAACTCACTTAAACGCAAAGACTCTTGTTCGCCTGGGCGGCGCTGCGGTGGTCGGCGTATGGGCACTGTTGACCATACCGGCCCCATCTGCATCTGCGGTCCCGTCTGCAACTTCCGCCGCGTGTCCGGATGTCGAGGTGGTGTTTGCCCGCGGCACCGGCGAGGCGCCGGGAGCCGGCTTCTTCGGCGATGCTTTCATCGACGCCCTGCGCTCAAAAATCGGTACCAAGTCGATGGGGGTTTACGCGGTGAACTACCCGGCCTCGTCCGATTTCCCCACTGCGCTGTTGGGTATCCAGGATGCTCGCGACCACATCACGCAGATGGCTGCGACCTGTCCCCAGACGAAAGAGGTGCTCGGCGGATTTTCCCAAGGCGCTGCGGTGATGGGTTTTGTTACCTCGGCTGCCGTACCGGACGGAGCGCCGTCGGACGTGCCCCAGCCGATGCCGCCGGAGGTCGCTAATCACGTGGCCGCGGTGACCCTCTTCGGAACGCCGTCGACTAGCTTTATGACGCAATTCGGTCAGCCGACGATCGCGATCGGCCCACCGTATGTGGCTAAGACCACCGAGTATTGCGCGGCGGGAGACCCGGTTTGCGGGGATGGCGGAGACTTTGGCGCCCACAACACATACGTAGACAACGGGATGATCGACCAGGCCGCGAGCTTCGTTGCCAGTCACGTTTCGGCGCCCACCACTACTTAGCGGTGCCGCACCTTAACCGGGTGCAAGGGGCCGCTCGGCCCACGCTGGCCTACGCTGTCGGGGACCGTAGGAGGGCGCATGACAACGCAACCCAGCCCGTTGGACCCAATCGCCAGCGAACGGCTTTCACACGCTAACAAGGTGTTCACGTCGGACCTGTCGATCAACGAATTCGCGCTGCTGCACGGGGCCGGATTTGAACCGATCGATCTGGTCATGGGCGTATCCGTTTATCACGTCGGCTACCAGTTCACCGGCATCAGGCAGCAATCGGAGCTGCCCGTGCTCACCGACGCGACCTACCGCGCGCGCTGGAATGCCATGTCACGGATGCAGGCCGAAGCGGACTCGCTGGGTGCCGACGGCGTGGTGGGCGTCCGGCTGGACTGGCGTCATCAGGGTGAGGGCGAACACCTCGAGTTCATCGCGGTCGGGACCGCCGTGAAATACACCGCCAAGCCGGGGGCTTTTCGGCGCCCGAACGGTCAGGCGTTTAGCAGCCATCTGTCGGGTCAGGACCTCTGCACGTTGTTGCGATCCGGGTACACGCCGGTAGCCTTCGTGATGGGCAACTGCGTGTTCCACGTCGCCGTCCAAGGGTTTTTGAAAACGCTCGGCCAGGTCGGACGCAACGCCGAGATGCCGCAGTGGACGCAGGGCAACTACCAAGCCAGGGAACTGGCCATGTCACGCATGCAGGCCGAGGCGGAGCGAGACGGTGGCACCGGAGTTGTAGGGGTGCGTTTCGATATCTCGAACTACGCCTGGGGGCTCCACACGGTGGAGTTCTACGTGGCGGGAACAGCGGTGCGTCACACCGGTGAGGCGCAGACGATTACGCCGTCGTTCGTCTTGCCGATGAGCGGTTGATGGTCGCCTTCGACCACGAACGGGTCAGCCGCGGGGTCGGTGCGGCCCTGGCTAGTGCCGCGGGAGTCGGGCTGGTGCTGAAGGTGTTTTGCGGCGTTCCCGGAGTGCTGTTCAGCCCCGCGCGCCGCGGGCTCTTCCGATCACAGCCCGAGCGTGTTCAGATCGGCGACTGGCGATACGAGGTGACCCCCGACGGCCGCCTGAGCGCCGCTCACCTGGTCAATGGCATCGTGCTGGCCGAGGAAGTCCTCGCTGCCGGTGTGGTCGGCCCACATATCGCGCGCGCGTTGGGGCAGGTGGTGAGCAGTTACGGTCCGACGATCGTTCCCAACATTGATGCGGCCCTTGAAGCTCTCGAGACCGGTGCCGGCTCGGGCTTCTGAATTTTGCTGGTAATCGCCGGAGTTCCGCGGGAGAATTCGTCCGCCTGGTGTGTTGTCCGAAGGAATACCGGGCCAATGAGGAGGCGGCATGTCCTACGACCTGATCGTTAGGGGCGGGACCGTCGTGGACGGCACCGGTGCGCCGGCGCTCACCGCCGACGTCGCGGTCACCGACGGCGTCATTGTCGAGGTCGGCCGCATCAGTCGCGTCAAGGGCACCGCGAAGCGCATCGTCGAGGCCGACGGGCTCACAGTGACACCGGGATTCGTGGATGTGCATACGCATTTCGACGGCCAGGCCACTTGGGACCCGCACCTCACCCCTTCGTGCTGGCACGGTGTGACCACGGCGATCATGGGCAACTGCGGCATCGGGTTCGCGCCGGTCCGGTCCGATCGGCACGACTGGTTGATCGACCTGATGGAGGGCGTCGAGGACATTCCGGGATCGGCGCTGTCCGAGGGCATCACGTGGGAGTGGGAGTCCTTCGGCGAGTACCTGGACGCTCTCGAGCGGATGCCGCGTGCGGTGGATATCGGTGCGCAGATCCCGCACGCCGCGGTCCGCGGCTTCGTCATGGGTGACCGCGCTCAGGACACCGCGACGGGCATGGACATCGACGCGATGAGCAAGATCGTCGCCGACGGACTGCGCGCCGGCGCGCTCGGCATGTCCTTCGGGCGCACAGCGGGACATCGCAGCGCCTCGGGTGAACCCGTGCCAGGTACCTATTCCGAAGAAGACGAGCTCGCCGCGCTGATGGCCGCGATGGCGGAGGTGGGTTCGGGCGTGCTTCAGGTGGTTCCGGCCGGCGTCGGCGGAGCAATGGGCGGCGACCAGCGTCACTCGATCGATGCCGAAATCGAGTGGATCACCCGGCTGGGTCAGAAGTACCCGGTCCCGCTGACCTTCCTGGCGATGGTCAATGAACAGGATCCACACGATTGGCGGCGGTGGTTCGCCGCGGTGCACGAGGCGAACGCTGCCGGCGCGGCGATCCGGCCGCAGGTGGCGTGCCGGGCTTTCGGGATGCTGATGGGCCACCAATCGCGGATGAATCCCTTCCGGCACCGGCCCAGCTATCGGGCACTGATGGATCTGCCGCTCGAGCTGCGCGTCGAACGCCTGCGGGACCCGGCAATGCGGGCTCAGATCCTGGGCGAACCACCCGACCCGTCGCCGCTACCGAGTGCCGACGAGCTCAACAAGCACATCTTCAAACGCCTATATCCACTCGGCGAAGCGCTCGACTACGAACCGGCGGCCCAGGACAGCATCGCCGCCATCGCCGAGCGCGAGGGCCGTGACCCATGGGAAGTCACGTACGACGTGCTGCTGGGCGCGGGCGGCCGCGAATTCCTGCTGCTGCCGCTACTCAACTACGCGGGCAACAACTACGACCATCTGTACGACATGATGTCGGATTCGGTAAGTCTGCAAGGGCTCGGCGACGGCGGAGCGCACTGCGGCATCATCTGCGACGCCAGCATGACCACATACCTGCTCTCGCACTGGGTGGGCAAGCGGACCAGGGGGCCCGTGCTGTCCCTGGAGACCGCGGTGCACCGGCTTACCGGGGACCCCGCGGGCTTCTACGGGCTGAGTGACCGCGGCGTTCTCGCACCGGGTCGGCGCGCCGACATCAACCTGATCGATCTGGACCGGCTCGGGTTGCACTACCCCGATCGGGTGGAGGATCTGCCCGGCGGGGCTGCCCGCCTGATCCAGCGTTCGGATGGCTACGTGGAAACCATGGTGCGGGGTCAGACCGTTGTCGCCGAGGGAGAACTCACCGACGCCAGGCCGGGCGGCCTCGTCCGGGGATGTCGCTAGAGGAGTTAAAGGTGACTGGCAGCGAAATCGGCTGCCTGATCAACCAGCCCCGTCTCCACGTACTGATGGTGTGCGCCGGGGGTTCCCGAGCTCGAACAAATCGGGTCGTTGGGAACGCACAAGTCGATGGTTTTGGCGGCGTACTGCGGTCCGATGGTGATCGGCGGCTCATTGATGATGCTCATGAACTGGCCCGACGGCTTTCCGAAGAGGGCGACCGTGGCGACGTGATCGGCGATCTCGGGCGGCATCGGTTGCAGCGCCTGGGCGAGGTGCGCCCCATCGGGAACCTGGCTGTAGGTGACGAAGCCCATCACAGCGGCGCCCTGCGAATACCCGCCCAGCACCATCTTGGTTTTCGGGCAGCGGGCGGCCATGGACTCGACATGAGTGCCCGCATCGGAGATGCCGTCGACGGCCGTGGGGAAATTGGTCGTTGCGGGGTAGTTGACCGGATACACCCCGAGCGACTTCGTGCCGACGTGCGAGCGCAGTGTGTCGACGAACGTCTGACCAATTCCGCCGACGCCAGGTGGCTCGTTTGTGCCGCGGGCGAACACCACCTCAACGTCTGGGCAGGGGTCCGCGGCCGCTGAAGGGACGGGCGCGAGCAGCGCCCAAACCGGCGCCGCCGCAGCGAAAACGAGATTGGCGAGGGGTTGTACCTTCATGCCGCAATATTGTCATAGTGCGATAACGGATGCCGGGTGAGCGCGTTCGGCGCGCCGGATCTCAGCCGTGCCGGCGTACGAACGAACTGCCTGCGCGCAGCACTCCCCGGAGTGCGTACACGGCGGTCACTATCGACGCCAGGACCAGCACGATGAACGTCACCAGCCAATTGTCGCGGTTGTGGTTGATCTCCCACCAGATAAAGGTGAACAGCAGCGTGCACAGCAACAACGCCACGTCACGCCAATTGCCCTGGTAAGACGCCGCAGCCTTGCGCAGCACGAGACTTCGGTCGGAGGCGACGATGAGGTCGTCGATGCGGGCATCGATGGTCCGCTGCAGCTCGGCGCGCCTGTCGGTGGCGTCCGGCGGAAGCCGATCGAGTAGGTCCATGTCCTCTTTTATCAGCCCCCGATAGTTGGGGCCGCGGAACTGTCCGGCCGCGACGGCAAATAAAACGCCACCAAAAACGGGCGCACTGTTCAGTGCTATTTGCCCTAGACCCGCCACGTTCACTCCTCTTCCGGTTTGGTCAGGATGCTGCTGACGGGCGCCGCCGGGCTCGTGTGGGCTCGGGAGTCCGAACTGCCTCCAGCGCGCGCGCCAGCTGCGGATATGCGATCGCGGGCCCAACCCAGCGGGTGAGGTAACGGCGCAGATCGGCCCCGCTACGTGGCGGCCGGCCGGGGTCTGCGAGGAAGGAATGCAGCACCCGGAGGGTGAACTCGTTCAGTTCGTCCAGGCCGGCCTCGTCGAATCCGTATGCCGCCCAATCCACATCGAAGCGGTGCAGCATCGACCTTCCGAATGCCAGAGCAGTATCCGACATGATCGAAATCGTTTGGCCACC
>PLSK01000039.1:29802-30465 GCA_003165155.1 Mycobacterium sp.
GTCTGCCGTGTCACACCGAGGGCGCGCGCCACGTCGGCGATCCGCATGGCCGAGCCGCGTTCGTCGACGATCCTGTCCGCGGCATCCAGGATGCGCTCGATCGCCTCCTCGTCGGAGGCGGGTGTTTTGCCCGCCCAACCATGACTGCGCATGCTCAGCGAACGGCAAACCCGTAGACGGTCATCGGCACAGCTGGATCATAACGTTCACCGCCAACACCTAAGGCGAGACACTATGAGCATTGCGTATGATCACTGNNGTCGCGGCCGTCGCCGCCGGAGCGCTGGACACCACCGGCGCCGACGTCATCGACGCGACGGGGCAGTGGGTGATCCCCGGGATCATCGACATCCATACCCACTACGACATCGAAACACTTTGCGAACCAGAACTTTCCGAATCGCTGCGACACGGCGTGACGACGGTGATGCTCGGATCGTGTTCGCTGTCGACCGTGTATCTGGACAACGTGGACGCCGGTGACATTTTCGGCCGCGTCGAGGCGATTCCCCGGCAGTATGTGATCGAGCAGCTGGACGAGGCGCGGTCCTGGAAGACCCCGAGGGAATATGTGGCCGCGCTCGAGGGGCTCAACCTCGGTCCCAACCTCGCCGCGTTTATCGGGCACTCTGACATGCGGACCGCGACGATGGGACTGGATCG
>PLSK01000039.1:30485-32884 GCA_003165155.1 Mycobacterium sp.
CGCCGCTTGAACGCTATTCTGCGGCGGCGCAACAAGATCCTGCAGTCGGGCCCAGACATCAAGAACCCGTTCTCGATAATTTCCCAACTGGCGGCCTCGCTCGGGGTGGGTCGTCGCCGATTGAAGACCAGCCTGCTGTCGGCCGCCGACGTCAAGTCCTTGCCGCCGGTCATCTATCTCATGGACGCGCTCGCGCGAATGGTCAACGTCCTCGGCGCCGACTTCCGCTGGCAGCATCTGCCGGTGCCGTTCGAGGTCTACGCCGACGGCATCTCGTTGGTGATCTTCGAGGAGTTCGGTTCCGGAGCCGCGGCGCTGCACCTGCAGGATGAGATTGCGCGCAACGAGCTGTTGCGCGACGAAGAGTATCGGCGTCAGTTCCGCAAGGACTACGACCAGAAGTACGGGCCGCGGGTGTGGCACCGCGACTTCTTCGACGCCGACATCGTGGCGTGCCCCGACGCTTCGGTGGTCGGCAAGTCATTCGGGCAAGTGGGTCTGGACCGCGGCGGCCTGCACCCGGTCGACGCTTTCCTCGATCTGGTGCTGGAGCACGGCGAACAGCTGCGCTGGCGCACCACGATCTCCGGGCACCGCCCCGAAATCCTCAAAAAGCTGGCGCAGAGCTCAGGCGTTCAGATGGGGTTTTCCGATGCCGGCGCACATCTGCGCAACATGGCGTTCTACAACTCCGGACTGCGGCTATTGCGCCACGTCCACGACGCCGAGAAGCAGGGCAGGCCGTTCCTGTCGATCGAGCGCGCGGTGCACCGTCTCACCGGCGAACTGGCGTCCTGGTACGGGATCGACGCGGGCACGCTGCGCGAAGGCGACCGGGCCGACATCGTCGTCATCAACCCCGACAAGCTCGACGAGTCTCTCGATGCCTATGCCGAGCATCCCGTCGAGTCTTATGGCGGGCTGTCGCGGATGGTCAACCGCAACGACGACACCGTCAGCTGCGTCCTGGTGTCGGGGCAGCTTGCGTTCAGTGCCGGCAAGCCGTCACCCGCACTGGGCAAACAGAGGTTCGGCCAGTTCTTGCGTGCAGGTCGCGTGTCGACGGCGCTGACGTCGGTGGCATAACCGCAATCTCACGCAACCGACGCTCCCAAGATGAGGTTGACCGCCTCGTCGAGTTGGCCGGAGATTTCGTCGTAGCTGACGAACCGAGCCGTCATCAGCGCACCGGAGAACGTCATCTGCAGTGTGGATTTCACCGCCCGCGGCCAGCCGGGGCCCAGCGCGGCCCCAATCCGCCGGGCCACCTCGTCGCCGATCTGTTCGCGCAGCGGCTTGACGGCCGGATCGTCGGCCATCAGCGCGGCTCCGCAGGCAGTGGTCAGTTCGGGCTCGTCGGCGACGACCACCGCCATGTCCCGCATCGTGGCGCTCACCCGGGTCTTGGTGGTGTCGTTGACGTCGGTGTGCAGCGGTAGCGCCTGGAGAAAGCGCAGATAGACAGCTGCCACCAGCGCGCTTTTGGACGGAAAATATGTGTAAGCACTGGCGGGCGATACTCCGGCGCGGCTCGCGACCGCGCGCATCGTCAGATTGGCGTATGACGATTCGCGCAGTTCCTCCAAACCCGCGTCGAGGACTTTGCGGATGGTTTGTCCCGGCCGGCGATCCGATCGGCGGGCACCACCGGCGCCGGCTGCCGCTCTAGCAGGGGAAGCCACTTCTCTGGACACCAGTCCAGTGTAGGAAATGGGCGTCGACGGTGCAGTTCCGAAAGATCGGTCTACACCTGCGCTTTAGTCTCGACCGGTTGGCGTCCGGCGGCTAAATACCGACATGTGTCCAGAAGATCGGCCTGAATGAGCTGGAAATGCCGGCGTGCGCAAACCCTAATGTCTTCCACCCGCGCTAGTGTCACGGACATGGAGCGGCGCGTGCTCGAAGCGGTCATTTACGAACGTGAACCGCCGATTGCGCGGATCATCCTCAATCGGGTCGACAAGGCCAACACCAAGGATTCGGTAATGGTCACCGAGGTCGACGATTGCCTGCATGAGGCCGACCGCGACAAAGAGATCAAGGTCGTCATCCTCAAGGCCAACGGCAAAGGCTTCTGCGGCGGACACGTCGCCCGCTGGGGGCCGGACGAGAACCCGTATCCGGATTTCGGCAATACCTTCGAGGACCAGTACAAGGGCACGGCCGACCTGTTCTTGTGGCCGACGCTTTACCTCTGGGAGTTCCCCAAGCCCACGATTTCCCAGATCCATGGCTATTGCATGGGCGGCGGGATCTATCTTGGCCTGCTGACCGACTTCTGCGTGGCATCCGAGGACGCCTATTTCCAGATGCCACTTGCCCAGAGCCTTGGCGAGCCCGGCGGGCACACCATGATCGAGCCGTGGCTGCTGATGAACTGGCACCGCACCATGGACTGG
>PLSK01000040.1 GCA_003165155.1 Mycobacterium sp.
TCAGCGGATATCCCTGCGCCGCTCAGTACCGTCACTCGCATTCCACCAAGATAGTCGGGTGAGGGTGGGGGATACTGGCCATGTGGAGCTGCGGGATCTGTTGCGGGTCGACGCCGACGCGAGCACGCCGTTGTTCGATCAGCTCAGAACGGGAGTCATCGACGGAGTCCGGGCCGGCGCGCTAGCCCCTGGCACCCGGCTCCCCACGGTGCGTGAGCTGGCCGGGCAGCTCGGTGTGGCCACCAATACCGTGGCCCGCGCCTACCGCGAGCTGGAGTCTGCGGCCATTGTCGAAACACGCGGGCGCTTCGGCACTTTCATCTCCCGCGTCGATCCGACCGACGCCGCGATGGCGGCTGCGGCCAAAGAGTACGTCGATGTGGCTCGGGCGCTGGGACTGACCAAGTCCGACGCGGCGCACTACCTCACCAACGTCCCCGACGAGTAAGGCTCAGCCGAACTCCAGCAGCGTCATGCACGGACGCAGCGGGTCAAAGAGCGGCGTGCGGTAGAAGAAAGACGTCGCGGCGTTGAATAGCGTGCCGCGACCCCGTGGCAGCGCCATATCGCGGACCGCGCGGATACCCGGCACCGTGTTCGTCAGATCCGCGGTCTGCGCAGCTGACAGGCTGAACGGCATCGGGGGCACCTTGTAACGACGCGAGGTGCGCAGGCCGCCGTAGCGGCTCACTTTGGAGAACCAGGCCGGGGCCAGGTCGAATAGCATCTGGCCGCCGGGAAATCTCTTGGCGCACTCGGCGATTAGCCCCAGCGCCTGCTCGGGCTGCAGGTACATCAGCAATCCCTCGGCAGTGATGAGCACCCCGCCGGAAGGGTCGACGGAATCCATCCAGCTGTAGTCCAGCGCAGACTGCGCGCAGACCGACACCCGCGGCGACGGCGGTAGCAGTCGCGTCCGAACATCAATGATGGGTGGAAGATCGACCGTCAGCCAACGGAATTGGCTGTCAGAAATGGCTGCGTCCAAGCGCCAGAAGCTGGTCTGCAGGCCCTCCGCCAGTGCCACCACGGTGGCCGACGGGTGCCGCCTGAGAAAGGACTGGGTTTCGATATCGAAGGCCCGCGCGCGCAGTGCGATGCCCTGATGCGATGGGCCGAACTTGGCGAAGTCGAAGTGGATCGAATCGACCAGGGCTATTGCCAGCGGGTCGTCAATGACGCTATCTGGGCGCCGAGCCTCCCCGGCTCGGGCGCTCAGCGTCAGAAGGGCGGTCTCGGAGACGCCGGAAAGGTTGACTTGCTGTCGTGTGGAATCTTTCGCAATGCTCATCGGACCCAACACTACCGACGGTCGGTTACCGCAGGACTTTCGCCAGCGTGCGCAGGTTGCGGGTGGTGGTCGATGACTTGTACCGCGTCTTGCCCATCGTCTTGCCGATCGTGCTGTCCAGTGTGGCGCCTTTGGGCACCTGCCAGTAGATGACCCAGTAATCAGGACTGTCACCGCGGCGAATCAATTCGCCCGGTCCGGTGCTGTCGGCCAGCGCGGCCAGCTCGTCGAGCACAGCGCCGTCGGCGACGAAGGTGACGTAGGACTGGTATCCGTCGACCTCGCGTTCGAACGGGTACGCCTCGTTGATGTCGCGCACGGTATCGATGTCGTAGGCGAGCACCCACGCCTCGTAGCCGAACCTCTCGCGCAACGCGGCTTCGACTTTCTTGCGCACGGCCGCCACCCCGGAGCCCGACTCCAGCAGGACGTTGCCGCTGGCCAGGACGGTGCGTACCTCGCTGAATCCGGCATCGTTCAACGCCGATGCCACGTCGGCCATTTTGAGGTTGACGCCGCCGACGTTGACGCCGCGCAGGAATGCCGCGAACCGGGTCATGAGCCGATTCCACCAGTCCGGCGGTGCACGGCACGAGCCGGGACCGGCAGGGTTGGCAGGCGACGTAGGCTTTCGACATGGGACGCCAAGCCTTCGACGACAAGCTGTTGGCCCTGATCAGTGGGAACTCCCTCGGGGTGCTCGCCACGATCAAAGGCGACGGGCGGCCCCAGCTGTCGAATGTCAGTTACCACTTTGACCCGCGTCAGGTGGTGGTGCGGGTATCGATCACCGAGCCGCGGGCCAAGACGCGTAACCTGCGCCGCGACCCGCGGGCTTCGATCCTGGTCGACTCCGACGATGGATGGTCGTACGCCGTCGCTGAGGGCACGGCCGAGCTGACGCCGCCGGCGGCTGCACCCGATGACGACACGGTCGAGGCGCTGATTGCCTTGTATCGCAACATCGCTGGCGAGCATCCGGACTGGGACGACTACCGACAGGCGATGGTCACCGATCGGCGGGTGCTGCTGACGCTTCCGATCGCACACGTCTACGGCATGCCCCCGGGCATCCGGTGAGCACGCTAGGCTGCCGTTATGGCTGAATCGAGCTCCTCGCAAGAGGCTAAATCTCCTGAGTCGGCGGAGTCACCGGAGCCGGAGGACACCAAGAGCAAGTTCCGCGCAGCCCTGGACCGAAAGATGGCGAAGTCCGCGGGCGGATCCGATCACAAAGACACCGGCGGTAAGCAGGCTCGGGCGCAAGGTCCGCTGGAGAACCGTCGGGAATTTCGTCGCAGGGGCGGCGGCGGATAATCATCCTCGGGGCGGTGTGAACAGGCCAATCGAAGGATCGGCCTGGCCCGGTTTGCCGCGCAGGCTCCCTCGGGTGCTGGGGTGTCCGAAGTTCACTTGGGACGGGTCGTTCTGGTATGCCCAGTCCGCCACGATGGTGCGTTGACTGAACTTCCAGTTGCCATCGTGCTTGGTGTATTCGTCCAGGTACCGGCCGCCGATGATGACGTCAATGTCGTCTTTGGAGTCGCCTCTGGGCCCGGTGAAGGTGTGAAACACCATGCAGTAGATCTCACCGCGGGCCATGCCTCCTTCGAAGTCGCCCTCGACCACAAAGTTGGTGGTGGTGATGTTGTGTTGGGACACAAGCACATACGGCTCCGCGGCCTGTAGTTGCGCGATGAACTGTTCGACGCCGCCCGTCGAGAACGAGCCGTGAGAGTCGGTCGCGTCGGGGTGATAGAGGCTCCGAAGGGCTTCATAATCGGCGCGGTCGACGGCCCGGCAATAGGCATTGACGAGCTGATGCAGTTCGTCCCGGGCCAGCATCAGTGCCAATTTGGCCTCATCCACCACGCCACGATAACTCGGTCGTTGGCGCCGTTGCCGTGGGTAGTGTCTCAACAATCGATCATCGGTCTTAGGGTGTTCAAGCGGAGGAAGTTCACGAAAGGTCGAAGACATTGAAGCTTTGGCTCGCCCAGGATCCTGAGGCCGATCAGCTGCTGGACGATAGTCCATTCGCGTTGCTTGTCGGGATGGTTCTGGATCAGCAGATTCCACTGGAAGTGGCCTTCCGTGGGCCTAAGAAGATCGCTGACCGCATGGGCGGGTTCGATGTCGCCGAGATCGCCGACTACGACCCGGACAAGTTCGCCGCGCTGTGCTCGGAAAAGCCTGCGATACATCGCTTTCCGGGGTCAATGGCCAAACGTATCCAGGCGGTTGCGCAGATCATCATGGACCGCTGCGACGGGGACGCGGCCGCATTGTGGGTGGCTGGCGACCCCGACGGGAACGAGCTGCTGCGGCGGCTCAAGGGCCTACCCGGCTTTGGTGAACAAAAGGCGAAGATTTTTCTGGCGTTGCTTGGCAAGCAGTACGGCGTGACGCCGAAGGGGTGGCAGGCGGCGGCCGGAGAGTTCGGCAAGCCCGGCACGCACGTGTCCGTAGCCGATATCGTCGATGCCAAGTCGCTTGGGCAGGTGCGATCCTATAAGCAGCAGCTGAAGGCAGCAGCCAAGGCGTCCAAACAGAAGTAAGGGAAAGGCGACAACGTGAAGACACACATAACGTGTCCATGTGGCGAGGCCATCACCGCTAAGGACGAGGACGAGCTGGTTGAACTGACCCAGGCGCACCTCGCCAGCGTGCACCCGGGCCTGGATTACGACCGCGACTCCATCTTGTTCATGGCGTACTGATCCGGGTGGTGCTGGGCAGGCTTTAAGGCACGACTGTGGTGCCGATTGTGGGCATGAACTGGCACTGCCGTTCCTTGGTGGTGACCTGCCCGAAGATCGTCGACATGATGCTGCCCGAACCGGTGTCGGCGATCGCGGTCAACGTCGTCGGCCCTTCCGCATTGATATCGGAGCGCGGTTTGAGCGTCACGCTCCCGGACTTGCCGGTGGTTAGGTTCACCCAGGTGACGTTCAGCGGCAGCTTCTGTACTTCGGCCGGCCCGGGGGTTCCGACGGCGGTGAACACGTACGCCGTCTGGCCGGCACCGGGACCGGGAGCAGGAATGGCCGCAGGCCCCGCCACCGACAGCGCGGCGGCCAGGGCGTTACTGCCGTTCGCCAGGCAGTTTGTCCCGATCGAGGGGTACATGAAGTCCTGCGTTGTCGGCGAATCGGGGCCGAAACCCGGGGCGGTCGCAGGGGCAGGGGACGGCGCGCCGGGCGACGGCGCCGCTGCCGCTGCGGGCGCGGGCGCTGCTGCCGCCGCGGGACCCGCCGCGTGGGCTGGATCGATACCCGCCGGCAGGTGCGACTGCAGGCCCGGCTCGATGCCCGCTGCGGGCACGTGCGGCGCCGGGCCACTGGGGGGCGCGATCGCGGCATCGGGAGCCGGCGCACCGGGAACCGCGGCCCCTGGCTGAACGAACTGGTTCACCGACGCGGCCACGTTCTTGGACTCGGTGGGTGCCGTCGGGTTATGGCTGGTGAATGCTTGCGCGGCGGCCATCAGCAGCTGCGTTGCCTGCTCAGGGTTGCCCGCCGCTTGCTGGATTATGGGACTCAGCTGCGACAAGGCCGGCAGGCCCGGCAGCTGTTGAGTGGAGTTCGGCTGCGGTGTCGGCTGCGCTGCCACCGGGTCGGCTGCCGCGCTCGGGCAGAGCCCGAACGCAACAGCCGACGCCGTGACGACTGCGGCCAAACCTTTGGACAGTTCCCAAGTGTTTGACATCGTGTCCTCCGGTTGGTGGTAGTGGATCGTTGGTAGTGGATCAGCCGACTAAAACGCTGCTCAAGGAATGGCGGAAAGCAGCGACGGAGCCGTCGCCGGCGCGGGCGCAGCAGGGGCGGCCGCCGCACCCGGGACGACACCGGTGGCCAGCGCAGACAGGTCACCCGGAAGCGACAGCTGCGACGGCACACTGAGCGGCAGGCCCGGCAGTGCCGGCATGGCGACCTTCGCCTGTGGCACTGCCGCAGCCGCAGCCGGCGCTGTGGCCGCGGTAACGGGAGAGGCAGGGGCGCCGACGCCGGGGATGGAAAGTGGCAATCCGGGGATGGCCGGAGCCGCCGGGGCGGCGGCGGCGGCTGCCGGCGCCTGTCCCGTCAACCCTTGGATCGCCGAGAGCCCGGGGATGCTGGGGGTTGCCGCCGGCGCGGCTGCAGCAGCTGCCGGCGTGAGGCCGGGAATCGAGGGGATCGCAGCCGGAGCGGCGGCGGGTGCCGCCGCGGCGGCCGGGGTCAGTCCCGGAAAGGTGATGCCGGGAGCGGCCGGCGCGGCGGGCGGCGTGGCGCCGAGAGCCGTCGCGAGGTTTTGCAGAATCTGCGGTGCGTTGGCCGCCGAAGCGATCAACTGCTGCGGAATGTTCTGCAGCGGCCCCGTCAGATCCGGCGCGGGGTCGGCGTGGGCGATGCCGCCGGTCAAAAGGGCGGCGGACGAACCGACAACGACGGCGGTTGCTCGCAAGTAGGTCCAGATGGTTGGCATGACTCTCCCTGGGTTAGCGACGATTAAGGTCTGGCGCCGAAGTTACGTTGATACTGATGGGACTCAAGTGACACGTGTGGCATTTATTCGATCGTTACCGATATGAGCGACACCGGTTACCGGGCGCCCTATCGCTAAAGTCGGGCGGATAGACGCCACTTCGGCCGCCCGGGCGGCACCCATCACCCGGCGGTTAGCGGGTGCCGCGCCCCTGTTGCTGATCCTGAGCGTCGCGGCGAGACTGGCCTGGACATACCTGACGCCCACCGGCGCAAACTTTGTTGACCTGCACGTCTACCTCGGTGGCGCTGCCGCGATCGACCATCCCGGCACCCTGTACAGCTACGTCTACGCCGACCAGACGCCGGACTTCCCGCTGCCGTTCACGTATCCACCCTTTGCGGCGGTCATCTTCTACCCACTGCATCTGCTGCCGTTTGGGCTGGTTGCTTTCTTGTGGCAGGTGGCCACGATGGTTGCGCTTTACGGCGCGATTCGGATCAGCCAGCGCCTGTTGGGCTTTTCGGCCGACCAAGCCGCCGACCAGCGCGCGGCGATGTTGTGGATGGCGGTCTGCATGTGGATTGAACCGCTGCGCAGCACATTCGACTACGGGCAGATCAATGTTTTCCTGATGCTGGGGGTGCTCTGGGCGGTCTCCACCACGCGGTGGTGGCTATCGGGCCTGCTGGTCGGCGTGGCGGCCGGAATCAAGCTGACGCCGGCGATCTCGGGTCTTTATTTCGCCGGCGCTCGGCGGTGGCGCGAAGTGGTGTGTTCCGCGGTCGCGTTCGCTGCCACCGTCGGCGTGTCGGTACTGGTGGTCGGCGATCAGGCTCGCTATTACTTCACCGACCTGCTGGGCGACGCGCGCCGGGTTGGGCCCATCGCAACCTCGTTCAATCAATCCTGGCGTGGCGCGATCTCCCGGATCCTCGGCCACGACGCCGGTTTCGGTCCGCTGGTGCTGGCCGCGATCGCGGTGACCGCGGTGGTGGCCGTGCTGGCCTGGCGGGCGCTGGACGGGTCCGACCGGCTCGGCAGGTTACTTGTGGTCGAGTTGTTCGGGCTGCTGTTCTCGCCCATCTCGTGGACCCACCACTGGGTGTGGCTGGTGCCGTTGATGATTTGGGCCATCCACGGGCCGCTGCGCGAACGCCTGGGCGCCCGCATTGTCGGCTGGGGCTGGCTGGCGCTCACCTTGATCGGCGTTCCGTGGTTGCTGAGCTTCGCTCAACCGACCATCTGGCAAGTAAGCCGGCCCTGGTACCTGGCGTGGGCCGGTCTGGTCTACGCGCTGGCCGCACTGGCGACCCTGATCTGGATCGCTACGACAGGGAGGCGTGCCGCGGCGGTTATTCCGCGATGATCCCGTCGATCTCGCGCGCCATCGCGATGTCTTTCTCGGTGATGCCACCCGCGGAATGCGTAACCAGCGCGAAAGTCACTGTTCGCCAACGGATATCGATATCCGGGTGATGGTCTTCAGCCTCTGCGTGTTCGGCCACCCGGCGCACCACGTCGACACCGGCGAGGAAGTTCGGAAACTTGACAGACCGGCGCAGGGCGCCGTCGGCGCGCTCCCAGCCGTCGAGGTCGGGCAGTGTGGCGTCTACTTGTTCATCCGTTAACACAGCCATATATCCGACGGTATACCGTCACTGGCCATGCCGACCCAGATCGTCGTTGCGGGCGCGGTCATCTGCGCCTCCACCCTCCTGGTGGCGCAACGGATACGGCCGCCGGCGCTGGCGGGCCGCTGGGAGCTTCCCGGCGGCAAGGTCGCGCCCGGCGAGACCGAGCGCGACGCGCTGGCCCGCGAGCTGGCCGAGGAACTGGGCCTCGAGGTCGGCGATGTTGAGGTGGGTGATCGCCTTGGCCACGACATCGCGCTGAACGCCGCGATGACGCTGCGGGCGTATCGCGTGCGTCTGGTTCGTGGTGAACCGCAGGCACGTGATCACCAGGCGCTGCGCTGGGTGACGGCGGCCGAACTGCACGAGGTGGACTGGGTTCCCGCCGACCGTGGCTGGCTGGAGGAGCTGGCCCGAGCGCTGTGAAGGCCTTGCCGAACGGAGCGCACGCTAGTCGCCCGGCGACGCCGGCGCCCGGTCCAGTTCGCTATCTAAGGCCCCCACTGCCACAATCACCGACGTGCTATTTCGAAATGTCGCGATTGTCGCGCACGTAGACCACGGCAAAACGACGCTGGTCGACGCCATGCTGAGGCAGTCCGGCGCCCTGACCCACCGTGGTGACGACGTCGTCGAACGACTGATGGACTCTGGTGACCTGGAGAAGGAAAAGGGCATCACCATCCTGGCGAAGAACACCGCCGTCCACCGCAAGAACCCGGACGGAACGGTGGTCGTGATCAACGTCATCGACACGCCCGGGCACGCCGACTTCGGTGGCGAGGTGGAGCGCGGGCTGTCGATGGTCGACGGTGTGCTGCTCCTCGTGGATGCCTCCGAGGGGCCGCTGCCCCAGACCCGGTTCGTGCTGCGGAAGGCGCTTGCGGCGCATCTGCCCGTCATCTTGGTGGTGAACAAGACCGACCGGCCCGATGCGCGCATCGCCGAGGTCGTCTCCGACAGCCACGACCTGTTGCTCGACGTCGCCTCCGACCTGGATGCGGAGGCGCAGACGGCCGCCGAGCACGCGCTCGGACTGCCGACGCTGTACGCGTCCGGACGCGCGGGGATCGCCAGCACGACCCAACCCGCCAACGGTGAGAACCCCGACGGCGACAACCTCGACCCGCTGTTCGACGTGCTGCTCGAGCACATCCCGCCGCCGCAGGGTGACCCCGAGGCCCCGTTGCAGGCGCTGGTGGCCAACCTCGACGCCTCGGCCTTCCTCGGCAGGCTGGCGCTGATCCGCATCTACAAGGGCCGGATCCGCAAGGGTCAGCAGGTCGCGTGGATGCGCGAGGTGGACGGTCACCCCGTCATCACCAACGTCAAGATCACCGAGCTACTCGTCACCGAGGGAGTGGAACGGACGTCCACCGACGAGGCCATCGCGGGTGACATCGTCGCCGTCGCAGGCATTCCGGAGATCATGATCGGCGACACGCTGGCCGACACGGAGCACGCGCACGCGCTGCCTCGGATCACGGTCGACGAGCCGGCCATCTCGGTGACGATCGGGACCAACACCTCGCCGTTGGCGGGCAAGGTGTCCGGACACAAGCTGACCGCCCGCATGGTGAAGTCGCGGCTGGACTCCGAACTGGTCGGCAATGTGTCGATCAAGGTCGTCGACATCGACCGGCCCGACGCGTGGGAGGTGCAGGGCCGAGGTGAGCTCGCACTGGCGGTGCTGGTCGAGCAGATGCGCCGGGAGGGTTTCGAGCTCACCGTCGGCAAGCCGCAGGTGGTCACCAGGACGGTCGACGGCAAACTGCACGAACCGTTCGAGGCGATGACAATCGACTGCCCCGACGAATTCGTCGGCGCGATCACCCAGTTGATGGCGGGCCGCAAGGGTCGCATGGAGGAGATGGCCAACCACGCCGCGGGCTGGGTCCGGATGGACTTCATCGTGCCCAGCCGCGGCTTGATCGGCTTCCGCACCGACTTCCTCACCCTCACTCGCGGCACTGGCATCGCCAACGCGGTGTTCGACGGCTACCGGCCGTGGGCCGGTGAGATCCGGGCTCGCCACACCGGGTCGCTGGTATCGGACCGAACCGGCAAGATCACGCCATTCGCCTTAACCCAACTGGCCGATCGTGGGCAGTTCTTCGTCGAACCCGGCGACGACACCTACGAGGGCCAGGTCGTCGGGATCAACCCGCGCGCCGAGGACCTCGACATCAATGCGACCCGCGAGAAGAAGCTCACCAATATGCGCTCGTCGACGGCCGACGTCTTCGAGACGCTCGCCCGTCCACTGGAATTGGGCCTCGAGCAGGCGATGGAGTTCTGCGCTGACGACGAATGCGTCGAGGTGACTCCGGAGATTGTCCGGGTCCGCAAGGCGGAGCTGGACGCCACCACCCGGGCGCGCAGTAAGGCGCGGGCAAAGGCCAGGGGTTAGCGGTTTTGGCGCGCCCCGCTCGCGGACGTAACGCCACTGCGAAATCCGGCCCCGTTTCTCGCCACCTGGTTACGCTCGGCAGCGGGCTACTTACCCTGGTGGGCGTGCCGAGACCTGCCCGCCGCGTCGTCATGACGACCGGAGTTCTGGTTGCATCGGTGGGCTTGGCGTTGGCCGCGTGTACGGCCAATCCGCCGCCGGCGCCGCAAAGCACAGATACGCCGCACAACTCGCCGCCCCCACCGCAGCGGATCAGCCAGATCATCATGGGCATCGATTCGATCGGCGCCGGGTTCAATCCGCACCTGCTGTCCGATCTGTCGCCGGTGAATGCGGCCATCAGCGCGCTGGTGTTACCCAGCGCGTTTCGGCCGCTGCCCGACGCGAACACGCCGACGGGTTCGCGCTGGGAGATGGACCCGACGTTGTTGGTGTCCGCCGACGTGACCAACCAGAACCCGTTCACGGTGACCTACAAAATCCGGCCCGAGGCGCAGTGGACCGATAACGCGCCCATCGGTGCCGACGACTTCTGGTACCTGTGGCGTCAGATGGTCAGTCAGCCCGGAGTGGTCGACCCGGCCGGCTACGACCTGATCACCGGCGTGCAGTCGATCGAGGGCGGCAAGCAGGCCGTCGTCACCTTCGCGCAGCCCTATCCGGCGTGGAAGGAGTTGTTCAACAATCTCCTGCCTGCGCACATCGTCAAGGATGTGCCGGGCGGTTTCGCGGCCGGGTTGGCGCGGGCGCTGCCGGTCACAGGCGGCCAGTTCCGAGTGGAGAACATCGACCCGCAGCGCGACGAGATCCTGATCGC
>PLSK01000007.1 GCA_003165155.1 Mycobacterium sp.
ACCCAGGCCGCGGGTTCGCGGTCCTCTTCGTAGAACCCGAACTTTCTTCTGCCCCCTCCATGCTCTCCGTCGCGGGGCCACGGGTATTTGGTGACCGCGTCCAGCGATGCCCGGGTCAAGTTGAGCCCGGCGCTATAGCCCTGCGCATCAAGAACTTTAGGCTCAAGGCTAGTCAGGATTCGGAAGTTCTGCGCGTTGCCCTCGAAGCCGCCGCAGCCGGCCGCCAGCTCGTTGAGGGCGCGTTCGCCGTTGTGCCCGTAGGGCGGGTGGCCGATGTCGTGNNGCCACCTCGAGCGAGTGGGTCAGCCGGGTGCGCGGCGTGTCACCCTCACGGGGACCGACGACCTGCGTCTTGTCGGCCAGCCGGCGCAACGCGGCACTGTGCAGCACCCGCGCGCGGTCCCTGGCGAAGTCGGTGCGGTGCTCACCCTCAGTCCCCGGCAGACCCGCAGTCTTCGGCGCTTCGGGTACCCGGCGTTCGCGGTCGAAGTCGTCGTAGGGGTCCTGCTGATTCGTGATCACCGAGGCACAGTCTGCCAGGGATCGAGCCGGGCTAGATTGGCCCTATGCGCACTGCTCGCCTCCTCAGCGTGATCCTGACGATCCTCACTGTGGGCGTCGCCGGGGGGCTGCCGCTGGCGCCGCCCGCCGGAGCGCAGCCACCGTCGCAGCTCTCGAACTACATCACCGACGACGCCGGCGCGCTATTGGGCTCCGGCCGCGAGGCGGTGAAGTCAGCCATCGACAGGCTCTACACCGATCGCCACATCCGGCTGTGGGTGGTCTACGTCGACGACTTCTCGGGGATGAGCCCCGCTAACTGGGCACAGCGCACCAGGAACACCAGCGACTTCGGCACCTACGACGCACTGCTGGCAGTGGCCACGACGGGTCGGGCCTACGCCTTCCTGGTGCCATCCGCGGTGAAGAGCGTTACCCCGAGCCAGGTAGAAAGCGTGCGGCGCAACCAGATCGAACCCGCGCTGCACAGAAATGATTGGAGCGGTGCGGCAGTCGCCGCGGCCGACGGCCTGAATACGACGCCCGGTTCGCCAAATCGAATGCTGTTACTGGCAGCGCTCGGCGTGATCGTCGTCGGCTTGGTGGTCTTGCTGATCTTCATGCGCTACCGCGCCCGGCGACGTCGTGCCGCCGCCTTCGCCGCGGCACGACGCGTCGATCCCACCGATGCCAATGCCTTGGCCGACGTGCCACTGCAGGCCCTCGACGACCTATCCCAGGCCATGGTGGTGGACGTCGACAACGCCGTGCGCACCAGCTCCAATGAGCTGACACTGGCGGTAGAGGAGTTCGGTGCGGGCCGGACTGAACCGTTCAGCAAGGCGGTGACCAAAGCGAAAGCGGCCCTGTCCCAGGCCTTCACCGTGCGTCAGCAGCTCGACGACGACACCACCCTGCCACCGGAGCAGCGCCGCCAACTGCTCACCCAAGTGATCGTGACGGCGGCCAGCGCCGACCGCGAATTGGATTCACAGACAGAGGCGTTCGAGCAGCTGCGCAACTTGGTGATCAACGCCCCGTCCCTGCTGGACGGGCTGACGCAGCAATACGTCGAACTCACCACCCACGTTGCCCCCACAGAGCAGCGACTGGCGGACCTGCACAACGAATTCGACGCCGCGGCCCTGACTTCGGTTTCCGGCAATGTCGCGACGGCCAAGGAACGGCTGGCCTTCGCCGACCGCAACATCGGTTCGGCACGCGATGTCGCGGGCCAGTCGGCGACCGCCGGACAGCAGGCCGGATTGGTCGATTCATTCCGGGCCGCCGAATCGGCCCTCGGACAAGCGCGCGCGCTGCTCGACGCGGTGGACAGCGCGGCAGACGACATTCGACACGCCATTGCGGAGCTGCCGTCGGTNNAAGTCTTCGCAGTCGTCGCACACCACGGAACTGGTCGCGGCACGCGATGCGGCCACCAGAGCCCTCGATAGCGCTCGCAGCGGCGGCTCCGTCGACCCGCTGAGCGCGTTCGTCCAACTAACCCAAGCCGACACGGTTCTTGACCGCCTGCTGGCCGTCCTGGCCGAAGAAGAGGCCAATGCCGATCGTCTCAACCGCGCATTCGCGCAGGCCTTGTTTACCGCGGAGTCTCGGGTGCACGGAGTCTCCGAGTACATCGACACTCGTCGCGGCAGCATCGGAGCCGAAGCCCGGACCAGGCTCGAGGAAGCCAAACGACACCTGCAGGCCGCACAGGGCAAGAATTCGACCAACCTCGCCGAGGCGATTGCCCACGCCAACGCGGCGTCGACACTGGCCGCCCAGTCGCAGTCGCTGGCCAATGCCGACGTGCAGACGGCTCAGCGTGCCTACGCGCGCAGCCAGCGAGGTAGTGACACCGGCGCGATGATCGGCGGGATCATCGTCGGCGACCTGCTCAGCGGAGGTTTGGGAGGCGGGATGGGGAGCTGGAGCCCGACGTCGTTCGGTGGTTCTTCAGGCGGATCCGACGGCGGCTTCATGGGTGGCGGCGGGAGATTCTGAGCTCAAACAGACTCAGACAAAACAACGGGGCCGCACACCGGTTGGTGTGCGGCCCCGTCGTTGTCGAGAGTGTGCTATCAGGCCCAGCTGGACCCGACGGCGCTGTCAGTGCTCGCCATGTTGCTACCGGCGGACTGCACCTTCTGGCCGTGCGAGTTGGCCTGCTCGTAGATCACCTGGAAGTTGCGACCCAGCTGAGTGATGAACTCCTGGCAAGCGACCGAACCGGAGCCGCCCCAGAAGTCACCCGCAGCCAGCACGTCGCGAACGATGGCCTGGTGCTCCTGCTCGAGCGACGCGGCCTGCGCGCGAATCGTGGCACCGTGGGTGTCCACGTCTCCGAACGAGTAATTGATGCTCATTGTCATGCCCTCCTAAATTTGTAAGTTTTTTTGGTTTTGAGACTGGCTGCTGAACTAGCTGCCGAGGATCTGCTGCGAGTGCTGCTCTTGCGCCTCGTAGTTGCCAGCGTCGCGCAGCATGCCGTCGCGCA
>PLSK01000173.1:0-6147 GCA_003165155.1 Mycobacterium sp.
ACGCCGAAATGAGGGCCGGGACCGCCCATCCGATCAGCGATGACATCCCCACGTTGGTCCGCACCCTGGCGGGCACCACCTCACTGACGCTGACCGGTGACCCGCTCCTTGTGGGCCCCGACTCCGATGTGGATCGCCGCGTGCGAGTGCTCGAGCAGTTGTGGCACCTTGCTCTTTGGGGTGGCATCTCGGGCGGCGGCCGCTAGGTATCGTCGCGGCCATGGGGAAGACGGCACCCGGGCGGTATTTCGCAGGAAAGCGGTGCCTGGTCACCGGTGCGGCCAGCGGCATTGGGCGCGCGACCGCATTGCGGCTCGCCGCCCACGGCGCCGAGCTTTACCTGACCGACCGGGATTCCGAGGGTTTGGCCCACACCGTTTCCGATGCCCGCGGGCTGGGTGCGCAGGTGCCCGAGCATCGGGCGCTGGATATTTCCGACTACGACGCGGTGGCCGCCTTCGCGGCCGACATCCATGCGCGGCATCCCAGTATGGACGTCGTGATGAACATCGCCGGAGTATCGGCGTGGGGGACTGTCGACCGGCTCACCCACGATCAGTGGAGCAAGATGGTCGCGATCAACCTGATGGGTCCAATCCACGTCATCGAAACGTTCGTCCCGCCCATGGTGGTGTCCGGTGAGGGTGGGCGTCTGGTCAATGTGTCCTCGGTGGCCGGGCTGGTTGCGTTGCCCTGGCACGCCGCCTACAGCGCCAGCAAGTTTGGGCTGCGTGGACTGTCTGAGGTGCTGCGCTTCGACCTGGCCCGGGACCGCATCGGGGTGTCGGTCGTGGTGCCCGGCGCGGTGAAGACGCCGCTGGTCGACACGGTCGAGATCGCCGGCGTCGACCGTGACCACCCGCACGTCAGCCGCTGGGTTGACCGCTTCGGTGGCCACGCCATATCGCCGGAGAAAGCGGCCGAGAAGATCTTGGCCGGGGTCGCGAAGAACCGGTACCTCATTTACACGTCTCCAGACATCCGGGCGTTGTATGCGTTCAAACGGCTGGCCTGGTGGCCTTACAGCGTGGCGATGCGTCAGGTCAACGTCGTCTTCACGCGTGCGCTTCGGCCCAGCCCGGCGACGAGCGGTAGGCGCCTCCGCTCACCGGCCGCACAGCTTGCGCGCCAGACTCTCCCACGCATCGCCTAACGTTTGCCGGGTGTGGCCGCGCTCGTTGAGCTGATGCTCGATGTAGTCGGCGTCGAGCAGCGCTAGCAGGGCATCCGTCTGGGCATCGAGATCACCGGTGGTATGGGCCGCCTGCAGCAGTACCCGCACATGTGTGCGTTGCACCATCGCCGGCGCGTTGTAACGGCTCTGCGGATCGCGGTTGGCTTCCGAAAGCAGCGCGTGATGGGTGTGCACGAAGCAGATCCGCTGCCTGCCGAACGTCACCAGTCGATCGATCGGTGGGGCATCGGGTCCCAGCGGCGGCGGGCCGAACAGGAATGCCTGCTGATTGGCCCGTTCATCTTCGTCGAGCAGCACCATCATCAGGGCGGCNNCCATGGTGACGGCGTCCGCGCCGTGTTCGGCGACCAGGCTGCGGGCCGCCTCGAGCAAGAGCGCGCGATTGCGGGCCGCGTCACCTCGCTCTTGTGGGCGCCCCTGCGGCGCGAGCAGGGGCAAGTCACCCAACCGCTCGACGCCGCTCACCCTTGCACTTTAGCTTGATCGGAATAAATCGGACCATAGTCCGGTTTGGTCGTGCAAGGATGTAGATCAATAAGCGAAGGGAACGGCGACATGTCGAACACCAACATCAAAGTCCTGGCATTAGTGGGCAGCTTGCGCGCGGCGTCGATCAACCGCCAGATCGCCGAGCTGGCGGCGGAGGTCGCTCCGGACGGCGTCACAGTGACGGTCTTCGAGGAGCTGGGGGAGTTGCCGTTCTACAACGAGGAAATCGATCCCGCGGTTGGCGCGGAGGGTGAGGTACCCGCGCCAGTAGCCGCGTTGCGTGCCGCGGCCGCGGATGCGGATGCCGCCTTGGTGGTCACCCCGGAGTACAACGGCAGCATTCCCGCGGTCGTCAAAAACGCAATCGACTGGCTATCTCGCCCGTTCGGCGACGGCGCGCTCAAAGGCAAGCCGTTGGCCGTTGTCGGCGGGGCCATGGGCCAGTACGGCGGGGTGTGGGCGCACGACGAAACACGCAAGTCCTTCGGCATTGCAGGTGCGCGCGTGGTCGAGTCGATCAACCTTTCGGTGCCGTTCCAAACTTTGGAAGGCAAGACTCCCGCCCAGCACGCTGAGCTTTCGGCGAATGTGCGCGACATCGTCGGCAAGCTCGCCGCCGAGGTGAGCTGACCCGCTCGCTGGTCATCAGCATTGTCTTGAGAAACGAATAGTCAAAGCCGCTGGCCTAGCGCTGGCGGCTTTGCTAGCGGGCTGCCTGCCGGGAAGTTGGCAGCGGCGGTGTCGGTGGTCGCTGATATACCAGGGGGCGTGACCATAACGAGGGAGTGCTGTGAGGTGCGACACGCCGAGCGAGTGTGCGTGGCAGGGCTCACGACCAGGGAATTTCAGAATTGTTATTCAGAACATGTTGTAGCTCGTGATCTTGTCAGCCACTAGGTGTAGTGTTTCGACAGTTCGCAGATCTCAGGTTCACCAGGCTGGCCGGCCTGGTGAACTTCCCGGAATCGGCTTGAAGGTGTCGAAGCAAAGTCGTTTCGACCCGACAGCCGTACGGCGGGAATTTGGGGCCGCGACGGATCGCTGAACGTAGTGCTCAAGTAGTTGCCAGTCTGTGACTGTTTCTTTAATAATTCCGCAACTTCCGCAAAGGAGCGGCTTCAGATGACCATCACCGTGTACACCAAGCCCGCGTGCGTGCAGTGCAGTGCCACCTACAAGGCACTGGACAAGCAGGGCGTTGCCTACGACAAGGTCGACATCAGCCTCGATGCCGAGGCGCGCGACTACGTGATGGCACTGGGCTATCTGCAAGCTCCTGTGGTAGTGGCAGGAAACGACCACTGGTCGGGCTTCCGGCCCGATCGCATCAAGGCGCTCGCCGGCGCCGCGATTAGCGCGTAGCGGGTAGACGATAAGTAAGGGGGTTGCGGTGCAATCGCGCAGCCTGGTCTATTTCTCCAGCGTGTCGGAGAACACCCACCGTTTCGTGCAGAAGCTGGGTGTGCCCGCCACACGGATACCGCTGCATGACCGTATCGAGGTCGACGAGCCGTACGTGCTGGTGTTGCCGACGTACGGCGGCGGCCACGCGAACGGCCCCGAACCCGACGCTGGGGGCTACGTGCCCAAGCAGGTCATCGCCTTCTTGAACAACGAGCACAACCGGTCGTTGATCCGCGGCGTCATCGCTGCGGGCAATAACAACTTCGGCGCCGAGTTCGCTTATGCGGGCGACGTGATCTCCCGCAAATGCGGCGTTCCGTACCTCTACCGCTTTGAACTGATGGGAACCCCGGACGACGTGGATGCCGTCCGCACGGGACTCACAGACTTCTGGAAGGAACAGACGTGCCACCAACCGTCACTGCAGAACCTGTAACCGCTAGCGCGCATGCGTTGCCCGAAGAGACGGATTATCACGCGCTGAACGCGATGCTGAATCTGTACGACGCGGACGGCAAGATTCAGTTCGACAAGGACGTTCTCGCTGCGCGCCAGTACTTTCTCGAGCACGTCAACCAGAACACGGTGTTCTTCCACAATCAGGACGAGAAGATCGATTACCTGATTCGCGAGAACTATTACGAGCGTGAGGTTCTCGACCAGTACTCACGCAACTTCGTCAAGACGCTGCTGGACCGCGCCTACGCCAAGAAGTTCCGGTTCTCGACGTTTCTCGGCGCGTTCAAGTACTACACCTCCTACACGCTGAAGACGTTCGACGGGAAGCGCTACCTGGAGCGCTTCGAGGACCGGGTCTGCATGGTCGCGCTCACGCTGGCGGCCGGTGACACCGGACTGGCCGAGAAGATTGTCGACGAGATCATCGAAGGCCGCTTCCAGCCGGCCACCCCAACATTCTTGAACTCGGGGAAGGCGCAACGCGGCGAACCGGTGAGCTGCTTTTTGCTTCGCATCGAAGACAACATGGAGTCGATCGGGCGATCGATCAACTCCGCACTGCAGCTTTCCAAGCGTGGCGGGGGAGTTGCGTTGCTGCTGAGCAACATTCGCGAGCACGGGGCGCCGATCAAGAACATCGAGAACCAGTCTTCGGGTGTCATCCCGATCATGAAGCTGCTCGAGGATTCGTTCTCCTACGCCAATCAGCTGGGTGCTCGTCAAGGCGCCGGCGCGGTGTACCTGAACGCTCATCACCCCGACATCTACCGCTTCCTGGACACCAAGCGGGAAAACGCCGACGAAAAGATCCGGATCAAGACGCTGAGCCTGGGCGTGGTGATTCCGGACATCACCTTCGAGTTGGCCAAGAACAACGACGACATGTATCTGTTCTCGCCCTACGACGTCGAGCGCGTCTANNCGCATCCGCAAGACCAAGATCAAGGCGCGAGAGTTCTTCCAGACGCTGGCCGAGCTGCAGTTCGAGTCCGGCTACCCGTACATCATGTACGAGGACACGGTGAACCGAGCGAACCCCATCGAGGGCAAGATCACCCACAGCAACCTGTGCTCGGAGATCCTGCAGGTGTCCACACCTTCGCTGTTCAATGAGGACCTGACGTACTCCAAGGTCGGCAAGGACATCTCCTGCAACCTCGGGTCGCTGAACATCGCCAAGACCATGGACTCGCCGGACTTCGCACAGACCATCGAGGTGTCGATCCGTGCGCTGACGGCGGTGAGCGACCAGACTCACATCTGGTCGGTGCCCTCGATCGAGCAGGGCAACAACGAGTCCCACGCCATCGGCCTCGGCCAGATGAACCTGCACGGCTACCTGGCCCGCGAGCGGATCCACTATGGATCCGAAGAAGGTATCGACTTCACCAACATCTACTTCTATACGGTGCTCTACCACGCGCTGCGTGCGTCGAATCGCATTGCAATCGAGCGGGGTAGCAGGTTCGGCGGATTCGCGAAGTCGAAGTACGCCTCTGGTGAATTCTTCGACAAGTACACGGAGCAGGTTTGGGAGCCGGCCACCACGCGGGTCGCGGAACTGTTCGCCGAGGCGGGCATCCGTATTCCGACGCAAGAGGATTGGCAGCGACTCAAGGATTCGGTGCAGCAGCACGGCATCTACAACCAGAACCTGCAGGCCGTCCCGCCGACGGGGTCGATCAGCTATATCAACCACTCGACCAGCTCGATCCACCCGGTGGCGAGCAAGATCGAGATCCGCAAGGAAGGCAAGATCGGGCGTGCCTACTACCCGGCGCCGTATCTGACGAACGACAACCTGGAGTACTACCAGGACGCCTACGAGATCGGCTACGAGAAGATCATCGACACCTACGCCGCGGCTACCCAGCATGTGGACCAAGGGCTTTCGCTGACGTTGTTCTTCAAAGACACCGCCACCACCCGNNGGCGCAGATCTACGCCTGGCGCAAGGGAATCAAGACGCTCTACTACATCCGGCTGCGGCAGATGGCGCTGGAAGGCACCGAGGTCGAGGGCTGCGTGTCCTGCATGCTGTAAATCGCTCGCACCGAATGGCCAGTCTGCCCAGGTCAGCGAATGCCGCGCGGTAAAGTGCATAGCGTGGTGAGAATTCCCCGACCCCACCCCAGCGTGAAGCCCGGGGTGAAGGTCGACGCCCGCAGCGAGCGCTGGCGCGAACACCGCACCAAGGTGCGCGGCGAAATCGTTCAGGCCGCATTTCGCGCTATCGACCGCCTGGGGCCTGAGCTGAGTGTGCGGGAAATCGCCGAAGAGGCCGGCACCGCGAAGCCCAAGATCTACCGGCATTTCCACGACAAGTCCGACCTGTTCCAGGCAATCGGGGAAAGCCTGCGCGACATGCTGTGGGCGGCGATCTTCCCGTCGATCGACCTGAAGACGGACTCGGCGCGAGAGGTCGTTCGGCGCAGCGTCGAGGAATACGTCACCCTGGTCGACAAGCATCCCAACGTGCTGCGCGTGTTCATTCAGGCCCCGTCAGGGGGCACCTCCGAGGCTACGATTCTGACCCTCAACGAGGGCCGCGAGATCACGCTGGCCATGGCCGACATGTTCGATAACGAGCTGCGCGAGAT
>PLSK01000173.1:6168-9009 GCA_003165155.1 Mycobacterium sp.
ACCGATCCACAACGTGTTGCCGAGCAGCCCCGCGGCCAGCGGAGCAGCGCCTGGCCATCGATAACATTCGCCTTATCCGATACTCTGGGTACTGGGTATTTGCGTAGGCCGGCTGCGGGGGTAAGGACGCGCCGGCCCCGATAGAAGGACCGATCACGATGACTGATGCCACTGCCATGACTCAAGTGGAGCCTCATGTGGCTGCAGAGGCATCCAAGGCACCGGTCCACACCCGCGCCGTCATCATCGGGACCGGATTCTCCGGTCTGGGTATGGCGATCGCGCTCCAACGGCAGGGCGTGGACTTCGTCATCTTGGAGAAGGCCGACGACATCGGCGGCACGTGGCGAGACAACAGCTACCCCGGTTGCGCCTGCGACATCCCGTCGCACCTGTACTCGTACTCCTTCGAGCCCAAGCCGGATTGGAAGAACCCGTTCTCCTATCAGCCCGAGATCTGGGACTACCTCAAAGGGGTCACCGAGAAATACGGGCTGCGCCGCTACATCGAGTTCAATTCCCTGGTCGACCGCGCCTATTGGGACGACGACGAGTACCGGTGGCATGTGTTCACCACCGACGGGCGCGAGTACGTCGCCCAATTCCTGATCTCGGGGGCGGGCGCGTTGCACATCCCGTCCTTCCCGGACATCGAGGGTCGTGAGGAATTCGCTGGACCCGCTTTCCATTCCGCGCAGTGGGACCACAGCGTCGATCTGACCGGCAAGCGGGTGGCGATCATCGGGACTGGCGCCAGCGCGATCCAGATCGTGCCGGAGATCATCGGGCAGGTCGCCGAACTTCAGCTCTACCAACGCACCCCGCCGTGGGTGGTCCCGCGCCGCAACCCCGACATCCCGGTGGGGCTGCGCCGGGCCATGCAGAACGTCCCGGGGCTACGAGCGCTGACGCGCCTCGGTATCTACTGGGGACAGGAGGCTCTGGCGTTCGGCATGACCAAGCGGCCGAACGCGCTGAGGATCATCGAGGCGTACGCCAAATACAACATTCGCCGCTCGGTGAAGGATCGCGCGCTTCGCCGCAAGCTGACTCCGAACTATCGCATCGGTTGCAAGCGAATCCTGAACTCCACCATGTATTACCGTGCGGTCGCGGACCCGAAGACCCAACTGATCACCGACCACATCAGCCGGATCACGCCCAACGGGATCGTGACCGCCGACGGAACCGAACATCAAGTCGACGTGATCGTGTATGCCACCGGCTTCCACGTCACGGACTCCTACACGTACGTGCAGATCAAGGGTCAGCGCGGCGAGGACCTGGTGGACCGCTGGAACCGCGAAGGCATCGGTGCGCACCGCGGGATCACCGTCGCCGATGTGCCCAACCTGTTCTTCCTGCTGGGGCCTAACACCGGGCTAGGGCACAACTCGGTGGTGTTCATGATCGAATCCCAAATTCATTACGTCGCCGACGCGATCAAAAAATGCGACAAGCTGGGCGCGCAGGCGCTGGCGCCGACGCGCGCCGCGCAGGATCGCTTCAACGACGAACTGCAAAGCAAGCTGACCGGCTCGGTGTGGAACACCGGTGGGTGCGCCAGCTGGTATCTCGACGAGCACGGCAACAACACCGTGCTCTGGGGTGGCTACACATGGCAGTACTGGATGGCCACGCGCTCGGTCCAGCCAAACGAATACCAGTTCTTCGGCGTGGGTAAGGCTGGCGCGGCCGGCGCCCGGCGCGAGGTTACAGCCAACGGCTCATCAGCTGGATGAATGCGTTCGCGGCCGCATCCACGCCGGCATCGTCGTTGGTGGCCACCAGGTCCAGCAGTAGGCCACGGGTGATCGCCAGTCCGAGCCTCGCCATCGCTGGATCAAATGCACCGTCAGCGACGGCTTCGACCTCGGCGAGCCAGCCGCTGACCGCGCCGGGGATCATGCGGTTAAACGGCTTCTCGCCCTGCGCGGCGCGGGCGTAGCACTCGAAGAAGAGGCGTTCCACGTTTCGCAGTTCGGGTCGGTGCAAGTCGGCCCACATGGCGGCAAACGCCTCGGCAGGATCCGTGGGCAGATCGGTGAGTCGGCCCATCTGGCGGCGCTCGACTCCCTCGACGATCGCCACAAGCAGATCCTCGCGAGACCCGAAGTGGTGCAGCAGCATTCGGTGGCTGGTACCGACGGCGGCAGCGACTTCGCGCAGCGACCGGTCGCCGATGCCGCCGGCGGCGAACTCCTCGATCAGTGCTTCGAGTAGCTGCTGGCGCCGGTCCAGGTCAGGACTGCGGGCCATTGGCCCGGCCGAGGTGCTCAGACCGGGCCTTGAGTCCTTGGGCCTCGAGTTCGAGGAAGCGCTTGGTTTTCTTGGCCATCAGCCGCCCGACGAGTGCGCCGAGTGCGCCCCGCTGTTCGAGTTGCTGTCGCACCAGGGTGTGGCCGCCGGGCCGGGCGATGACCCAGTGCCGGGCGGTAACTCGCACGCCGGGGGAGCGTTGCACCCACGTCCAGGACGTGCCCGGGTCGATTTCGGTGACCTTCCACACGAGCTTCTGCATGCCGGGTTGCTTGATCGCGAACCGTTTGCCGACGGCCAGAGCGGGTCCGTCCAGTCCGGTCAGGGAAGTGACCGAATCGGTCCACTCGGACCAGCGCTCGACGTCGCTGAAGACATCCCACACGAGCTGCGGCGGCGCTGCTATCTCGACACTGTCTTCGTTAAGCATGTACCAAATGGTACATAGGGAAACCCGTCACAGCGTCGGTGCATAAGGCCGTGGACGCGTTTCCTTTTGACTTCCACATGGTCCGTGAAGCTGCCACCATCCGGTCACGCGACCTCGGCCAGGACATCATCTCCAGCCACATTCGACGGATG
>PLSK01000247.1:0-340 GCA_003165155.1 Mycobacterium sp.
GGCCGCCCGCTTGCCGGGGACATCGACACACGGAATATTGCGCGATCCGCGCACACTATTGGCCGGCGTGTCCATCGGAATCTTGCAGTACGTGCCGGACGGCAACGGCGCCAAGCTGGTGTCCGCCGGAGACCGCCACTCCGACGCCGGGATAAAGCCGGTCAGACACGGCGGCGGCTGGTTGATCGACAACGCCANNTTGCTCGAAGCCGCCGTGGTACCGCTTGAGCAAGTCGAACACGACCTCGAGATTCGCCAGCACCTGGGGCAGCGAATCTCGGACGTCGCTGAACACCTCGTTGACCTGATCGGCGGTCGGGGCCGCCTGGGTCAGGACGCT
>PLSK01000247.1:356-4334 GCA_003165155.1 Mycobacterium sp.
GAGTCGACCAGCCGTTGCAGGGCCGGACCCAGCCCGCCCACGGATCCTGCCGTCTCGTCGAGCAGCGTGCCGATCTTGTCCTTGGGCAACGCGGCAAGCCCCCGGTTAGCGGTATCCAGCGCCGGCCCGATCTGACTGGGCACCGTGCCCTTGGTGATGGTTTGTCCGGACGAGAAGAATTTGCCCGGATTCCCACTCGACACCAAGTCCAGATACTGCTCACCGACCGCGGACACCGAATGCACGTTCGCTATCGCATCGATCGGGATTTTGTACCTGCTGTCGATGCTCATGGTCGCCTCGGCGCCCTGTTGGGTTGGCTCGACGTCGGTGACCTTACCGATGGTGACGCCGCGATAGGTCACGTTGCCGGTCGGATACAGGCCACCCGACGCGGGCAACTCGGCCTTGAGCGTATACCGACCGATACCCACCAAGCTTGGAACCTGCAGGTAGTACACACCCAGAACCAGCAGCGAGACCACCGTCATGATGCCGAACAGCCACAGCTGGCGNNCCGGGCGCGTCATTCGGGTTCGGCGTGAAACGGACGTCGGGGATCATCGTCTCGGGATCGCGCCCAAACGACTGCTCGAGCGCACGCAAAGCCCCAGACAACCCGGTACCGGTCAGGAACGCATTGTCGATGGAGCTGTAGGTCACGTCGAGCGTCAGCGAGATGTTCTGGTAGTCGCCGCGAAATAGCTTCGGAACGGTTTCTATGTTGTACGGCTGGGTGAGGATGAGCTTNNGCCTGGCTAAGCCGTCCTACCGAATCGACGGCGTTAATGAGCAGGTTCTTGGTGTCGGCGAAATGTTTGATCAGCGGCGGGATGTCGGTCAGCACTCGATCCAGGACATCCGACCGACCACCCACATACACGAGCAGCCGGTTAGTGGAGTCGATGGCGTGGGTGATGTCATCGCGTTGCTGGTTGAGCTGGCGAGTGAAGGTGTCCAGCTTGCCCAGGAAGGCCCGGATCTGGTCCCCTCGCCCGTTCACGATGTTGTAGATCTCGTTCTGCAGCACTTCCAGGTTGGGGATGCCGCCACCGTGCAAGATCAAGGAGAGACTGGCCAGTGTTTGCTCAGTTGTGGGATACGCCGACGAATTCTTCAGCGGAATGGTGTCGCCATCCTTGAGTAGCTCCGGCGACGGGTTCGGCGGTTCGACCAGCTCCACGTGCTGAGAACCCAGCAGACTGGTCTGGCCGATCTTGGCGAGGGTGTTTTTCGGTAACTTCACTTTCTTGTCCACACCCAGCTTCAGGGTGGCCACCCAGTTCTTCAAGTTGATGGCGCGTATCGAGCCGACAAAGACGTCGGCGACCTGCACCTTGCTGTTGCCGTTGATTGCCAGCGTGTCCGGCACCTGCACATAGATGGTGTAGGCGCCCTCCCCGCTGCCCGGGCCGCCGGGAATCGACACGTTGGTAATTCCCCGCCAGCCACAAGAGCTCAGAACCAGTGCGACCACAAGCAGCGCCAGCCCCTGCCAGGCCCGGCGGCGGATCAGGCGGGCCAGCCTCCCCGCGCGTCCCGCGCTCGTCGCGCGCCNNCGCCGGCACCGGCTGCAGGCGCTGACACGGGCGCTGGCGTCGGAGCGACCGGACCCGGGATCACCTCCGGCCCTGGTGGCGGCGGTTGTATCGGCACCGGAGCCCGCAGGCCGATGGGCGGCAGCACCGGGTTCTCGTCGTAGGCGTTCGGCGGTCCCGGTGGGGTCTGCAGGTTTGATTGCACGGGCTCGATGTTGGGCCCACCCATGAGCTCCGACAGCGACTCGGGGGTCATCAGGCCCGCCGTAATCGGCCCTACCTGCTGACCTTGCATCCCCGGCGCCACAATCCAGCCCGGTTGGGTGTTGCGATGCGATGTCGGTGTATCCGGCGACCAGATCCCAGGAACGGTTGTGTCCTTGTACCCGGGCGGCGGCTGCAGCCGCGGCTCGGAGTACGCGACCTCCTTCGGCAGGGCCTCGGCGGTGCTGAACAGGTTCAAACCGAACGGAAAGTAGTTGAACTTGATCGCGTCAAGGATCGGCGCCAAGTATTGCGCGCAAAGTTCGGACGACTCTTGAAACCCGAGCCGGCTGCCGGCCTGAATCGAGCTGCAGATGAACTGCATCGGGTTCGCGAAGGGGATCGCCGGGATGGCGACCACCGAACCATGCGACGGGTGGTAAATCTGGTTGATGTTCGNNGTGGCCAGGTTGTTGACGTCGGTAGCCAGCACCTGGCGGTTCTTGGCGAGGAACGGGCGGACGGTGGAAAGAAGACCGTCGAACTGCTGTATCGCATTGGCAAGGTCACCGTCGGACTGCGCCAGCCGAGTGGTGAACTGCGCCAGGTTCTGATTCAACCCGACGAACTGCTGATCGTCCTGGTGCAGTGCGTTGACGAAAAGCGCCAGGCTGCGCACCACCGCAAAGAAGTCNNTCGATCACCTCACCGAACGGCCCCGTCGGTTGCTCTGGTGTCGGGCCGAGCTTGGAGATGATGTTGGTGATGCTGTTGCGCAGCTCGTCCCACTCCACCGGCACCTGATTGCGCTCGATCGGGATCACCGCATCATCGGCAAGCACCGGCCCACCCTTGTAGGGCGGCTCTAACTGGATCGAGCGCGACGCCACCAAGGTGGGGTTCAAGATCACCGCGGAGGCATTGGCGGGAACCTTGTATTTGTTTTCGTAGTGGAGTGTCACCTTCATCTTGTCGCCGGCCGGCTCGATCTTGTCGATCGCGCCCACCCGCAAGCCCATGATCTGGACCTTGTCCCCTTCATAGAGCGCGTTCGTCAGAGGGAAGTAGGCGACCACGGTGTTGTTCGTCAGCTTCTGGTACAGCTGCCAGGGCAGCCAGCCGAAATACCCGGCGACTATGGCCAGCACCACCAGCACCGAACCGAGAATCACAGACGTCCGGGTCAGCCGCGGCAGCCGCAGGTTATCAAAGATGGTGGTCAATTCTGGCTACCTCCCGCCGCTCCGCTACCGCCCGTTCCGCCCGGGTTGATAAACGGCGCCGGCAGCTGGTTGCCGGGCCCCGGCCGCGCCGGTGGACCCGGCGGCAAGCCCGGCGCGAACGTCGACGGTGGCGGCGTCGGGCCAGCTGGTGCCAGCGGCTCTGTGCGAGCGCCCGGCGGTGCGTCAGCAGGCAGCGGCACCGGTGTGCCCGGAACGTCCGGAGCCGGTTGACCCGGCCGCCCCGCTATCGGGATGCCCGGTGTGGGTGGCAGACCGTCGGGATTGGGCGGCGACGACGCGACGTCGATCGGCGCCGGGAAACCGGGGCCACCGAACGGGCCGATGATCGCACCTGCGCAGGGCAGCGGATTGTCAGGCCGGGGCAGCCCGTCGGCCGCCGGCGTGTAGGAGCACGGCGACCCGGGAGGGACGGCCGGCCCCGGATGATCCGGCGTTCCCTCCAGCACCGGAGGCCCCGGCGGCGGCGCACCGTTGGGGAATCGGGTGCCATTGGGGTCGGGGAACCGGTATGCGGGCAGGCCGGCGCTGCGCCAGAAGTTCTCCGGGTCAATGCCGCGCTTTTTGAACGCCGCATCCACGAACGGCTGCAGAATCTGACCCGGGATCAGGTTGTGCAGAACCACTTTGAAGAAAGGTCCGGACCCGATGGACTCATTCAACGACGGGAGGAATTTGCCGACCTCGACAAACCCCGCAGCCACGTCGTCTTTGCGCTGGACCAGAATGTCGCTGACCGTATGCAACTGTTCCAGTACGTGATTCAGGTTGGGGTTGTCGTTGATCAGTCCCTTCACCTGCTCGGAGAACGCGGCGACATTCCCCAGCAACGCATCGATGGCGCGTCCGCGTTCGTTGAACGCGGCCAGCAGCGTCTTCGCGTTGACCAATAGCCGGTCCACCTGGTCGCTGCGGTCACCGAGGATGCTGGCCACCTGGTTGGCCTGGGCAAGCAGGTGCTTGATCTCCTCGTCGCGTTTGCCGATCGTGTCGGA
>PLSK01000177.1:0-1182 GCA_003165155.1 Mycobacterium sp.
GAAATTCCGCCTGGTAGCCACAAGCTGGTGCCGATCGGTCGGCACGGCGTGGGCGTCTACAACGTCAACGGCACCTTCCACGCGATCGCGAACTACTGCCCGCACCAGGGCGGACCGCTCTGCTCGGGGCGCCCCAGGGGCCGCACCGTCGTAGACGAAACCGCCGCCGGTGACGCGGTCATGGTGCGGGATCTGGAATATATCTACTGCCCCTGGCATCAATGGGGTTTTGAACTGGCGACCGGCACGACCGCGGTCAAGCCGGAATGGAGCATCCGCACCTACCCGGTGCGTGTCGTCGGCAACGACGTTCTGGTGATGGCGTGACACGACAGGAGAATTGGTGCCTTCTATCGAGGTGAACGGCGGAAACGTCGTCTACGAAATCCTTGGTGAATCAGGCGATCTCATTGTCCTGACACCTGGCGGCCGGTTCAGCAAGGAGATCCCCGGCCTGCGTCCGCTGGCCGAAGCGCTGGTTGCCGGCGGCTACCGGGTGCTGCTGTGGGACCGGCCCAATTGCGGTGCCTCCGATGTCCAGTTCTACGGCCAGAGTGAGTCGCACATGCGTGCCGAGACCCTGCGTGGGCTGTTGGACGCGCTCGGCGTCAAGCGGTGCATCTTCGCCGGTGGCTCCGGTGGCGCAAGGGATTCCATGCTGACCACGATGCTCTACCCCGAACTCGTCGAAAAACTCGTGGTGTGGAACATCGTCGGCGGAGTTTACGGCTCGTTCGTCCTGGGTTCCTTTTACATCATCCCAAGCATTCTCGCGGTGCGCGGTACCGGCATGGACGGCGTTGTGAAGGTACAGGAATGGCGCGAGCGCATCGAGGAGAACCCGGCCAACAAGCAGCGGTTCCTCGATTTCGACAAGGACGATTTCCTCAAGCTGATGATGCGGTGGCTCAACGCCTTCGTGTCCAAGCCGGGACAGACCATCCCCGGCGTCGATGATGAAATGTTCGACCGCATAAAGATTCCCACGCTGATCATTCGCGGCGGCGAGAACGATCTAGACCACCCCAAGCGCACCTCGCTGGAAGTCAGCTGCCTGATCAAGGGATCCAAGCTCATCGATCCGCCGTGGCCGGAGGATGCGTGGGAGCGGGCGTCCGAAGAACGCGCGTCGGGCAAGGTGAAGCACTTCAACATGTTCGACACCTGGGTCCAGGCGGCACC
>PLSK01000177.1:1209-4941 GCA_003165155.1 Mycobacterium sp.
TCGTCGGTTCCCCGGCTGATGAACGTGACCACGCCGGGAACCGGGGTGGTTCCGAACGCCTTGGCGCACAACTCAATCGCGGATCCTTTGGCCGTGTCGCCGCTCTCGGCCGCGATGAGCAGTTCGACCTCCCGGCGGCTCGCTGGCATGGTCGCGAGGTCGTTTTCGACCACGTCGATGTTGGCCTCCCCCGTGACCTCGAGGAGCGCTGCCATGCCGTCTCGTAGTTGCGCGGGCGTGAGCACGCTTTCGGGATCCACGTTGACGCGCACCACCGCAGTTCGCATGTGCGCAAGCCTAACTAAGACGGAGCCGCGATGATCACCACCGCCACTTCACCCGGGGGCGAAGCCCGGATGCTGGGCGAGCAGCCAGGCCAGCGCGAGGACCTGGCCGCGTATCGGCAGCTCGGTGGCTACCGGCCGCTGGCCGGCGCCGACGAATTGCTGAGCGAGGTCGAATCCAGCGGACTGCTCGGCCGCGGCGGCGCCGCCTTTCCCCTTGCGGTGAAATTGCGTTCCGTGCGCGATAACGGGCACCTTGCAGGAGGCGCCGTCGTGATCGCGAATGGCGAAGAGGGCGAGCCCGCCTCCGTCAAAGACCGCTGGCTGCTGCGCAACCGGCCGCACCTGGTGATCGACGGGCTGCGGCTGGCCGCGGCGATCGTGGCAGCCGATCGCGCCATCGTCTATGTGTCCGAATCCGAATCGGCGGGCAGCATCGAAGCCGCGCTCGGCGAACTCGACCCCGACGTCCTCGGCGGCGTGACGGTCGGCGTCTGGACGGTGCAGCCCGGGTACGTGGTCGGCGAGGAGACCGCCGCGGTCCGGTCGATCAACGAGGGCATCACCAAGCCGACGGACAAGCCGCCGCGCCCCTTCGANNTCGGCGGGCTACCGACCCTGGTGAGCAATGTCGAGACGCTGGCCAATCTCGCTTACCTGCATCGATATGGCGCCGCACAGTTCCGCTCGCACGGCACGGACCTTTCGCCCGGCACGTTCCTGGCGACCGTCACCGGCGCTGGCCGCCCACCCGTTCTCTACGAGCTACCGCACGGATTCGCGTTCACTGAACTGCTTGCACTGCACGGTGTTTCGCCGGATCGGGTGCGGGGCGCGCTGATGGGTGGATATTTCGCCGGCTTCCTCAACCGCGGCGTATTGGACACCGGCCTGGACCACGAGACGATGCGGGGACTCGGCAGCGGGCTGGGCTGCGGAGCGGTCACCGTGCTCACCGACGACTGCCCCGTCGCGGTCGCGGCATCGGTGCTGGCCTACTTCGACCGGGAAAACGCGGGGCAGTGCGGGTCGTGCTTCAACGGAACCGCGGCCATGGCCGCTGCCGCCGGCGCGTTGCGCGACGGAGCCGCGACGACGGAGGATGTCGACCGGTTGCGCCGCTGGTCGGTGGTGTTGCGCGGGCGCGGTGCGTGCGCGACGATCGACGCCGCCTGCAATGTGGCGGCCAGTCTGCTGGATCAGTTTCCGGATGAGGTGGTCCACCACCTGGGCGGCGCCTGCCCGAACTGCCGTGACGGCGCCTTCCACGCCGATCGTCCCTACGAAGTGTTGGCGGTGGTCCCCGCGTGACCGAGAACATGAGGATCCGCCTCGACCGGACAATCTGCGATGGGTTCGGCATCTGCGCCCGGCACGCACCCGGCTATTTCTCGCTTGATGACTGGGGGTACGCGTCGCTGATCGGCGACGGCACTGTCCCCGAACAGGACCGCGACGCGGTCCTACGCGCTCTGCTGGACTGCCCGGTGCACGCCATCATGGAGCTCAACGAGCGGGCGCAAGATGTCGTACCGCCGCATCCCGCCACCGACGAGGACCCTGGCGCNNGAATGCCAGGCGTGCGACGCGCTGATCCATCCGCCGGCGCCGGTGTGCCGTTACTGCCGCTCCCGCGACATCGGTATCCGGGCCGTCTCCGGCAAAGCGACGCTCGCCGGGTTCACGCTGAACCAGCGCTTCAGCCTGCCCGGAATGCCGGCGCCGTATGTGGTCGCGCAGGTCGCGATTTCCGAAGATCCGCGGATCCGGCTGACCACCACCCTCGTGGAGTGCGACCCCGAACAACTCGAACTCGGGCAACGGGTAGAAGTCGTCTTCGAGCACCTCGACGACGTATGGCTGCCGCTCTTTCGCCCGATACCCGACGCCCCACCCGCTGCCCTGCCGGATGACGAGATCGCGCCGGAGCGCTTCGGCGAACACGTCCGGCCCATGCTCACCCCAGAGAAATTCGAGGACAAGGTCGCGCTCACCGGCATCGGCATGTCGCCGATCGGTCGCCGGTTGATGCAGCCGCCGCTGTCGTTGACAGTGCAGGCATGCGAGGCGGCAATCGCCGACGCCGGACTGACGTTCGCCGACATCGACGGCCTCTCGACCTACCCCGGCGCGGGCAACGTGGGAGGGTTCGGCGAGGGCGGGGTGACCGAGCTGGAGGCCGCGCTGGGAATCCGGCCGACGTGGTACAACGGCGGCTTCGAAACCTTCGGCCCCGGCGGCTCGGTGATCGCCGCGATGCTCGCGGTCGCGGGCGGTTTGGCCCGGCACGTGTTGTGCTTCCGGACGCTGTGGGAGGCCACCTACAACGAGCTGATGAAGCAGGGCAAGATTTCCGGGTCCATGGGCCGAACCACCAGTTGGCAGATGCCGTTCGGCGCCACTTCGGCGGCCCACACCTTAGCGATGAACGCGCAGCGGCACTTCCACCGCTACGGCACAACGAAAGAAACGCTGGGCTGGATCGCGCTGAACCAGCGGGCCAATGCCGAACTCAACCCCACCGCCGTCTATCGCGCACCAATGACGATGGACGACTACCTGAACGCGCGGCCCATCACCACACCATTCGGCCTCTACGACTGCGACGTGCCGTGCGACGGGGCCGTGGCTGTGATCGTCTCCGCCGTCGACGCCGCCCGCGATCTCGCCAAACCGCCCGTCCTGGTGGAGGCGGTGGGCACGCAGATCATCGAGCGCCTCGATTGGGACCAGAGCACCTTGACGCACGAACCACAAGTGCTGGGGCAGGCCGCGCACGTGTGGACGCGCACCTCCCTCAGACCTGCCGACGTGGACGTCGCCGAGCTCTACGACGGGTTCACCTTCAACTGCCTGTCCTGGATTGAAGCGCTGGGATTCTGCGGGATCGGCGAGGCCAAAGATTTCCTGGACGGCGGCAAGAACGTCGCCCGCGACGGCCAGCTACCGCTCAACACCCACGGTGGCCAGCTCTCGCATGGCCGCACCCACGGCATGGGCCTGATGTACGAGGCCGTCAGCCAATTGCGCGGCGAGGCGGGCGATCGCCAGGTCGCCGACGCTCGCGTCGGCGTGGTCAGCAGTGGTGGGCTTACTCCCAGCGGTGTGCTCCTGCTGCGGACCGACACGTGACCGCGCCGGCGACGATGCAGAGCGAAGCGATGAAGAGGAGCGGCGCCGATGACTAGGCCCGGCGACGATGCAGAGCAACACAGCGATATGGGGGTACCTCCCGCTTGCGGGGGAGAGGAGCGGCGCCGATGACTAGGCCCGTCGTTCCCATCCCCAGGGTGGTGATTGTCGGCGGCGTGCCGATGTCGGCGTGGGTCGCCGAACCCGAGCACCCCGAAGACTCCAAGGCCGTGATCGTGGCCATTCACGGCGGCGGCACCACCGCGATGTATTTCGACTGCCCGGGCCACCCTTCGCTTTCCTTGCTACGGACCGG
>PLSK01000177.1:4991-6620 GCA_003165155.1 Mycobacterium sp.
GCGGATGGCCGCCGAGGGCGGGGCGCAGCGCGGCGCTCACCTGCTTGGCCTCGAATTGGCAGGCACGGGCCGGCACTATCACCCCGCGGCCCGGGAAATGCTCAAGACGGCAACCCGGGAACACCGCCCGTCGGGTCTGCGAGAGTTGCTGTGGCACCCGGNNTCGCTTTCCTTGCTACGGACCGGCGCCGCACGCGGGTTCACGGTGGTGGCCCTCGACCGGCCCGGGTATGGCAGCTCCGCTGCGTATCCGGAGGCGACCACCCGACCCGAACAGCGGGTCAAGCTCGCTTACGGGGTGGTGGATCGCATCCTCGGGCAACAACCGCGCGGCGCCGGATCGTTCGTGATGGGGCATTCGGGCGGGTGCGAACTGGCGATGCGGATGGCCGCCGAGGGCGGGGCGNNCTGCGAGAGTTGCTGTGGCACCCGGAACGGCTGTATCCGCCCGAGCTCCTTACCGGCGTGACGGTTTCTCCGTCGGCTCCTGCCTACGAGGACCAGATGGTGTCGGACTGGGCGCGGGAAACCTTCCCGGCGCTTGCTCCCGCCGTGCGCGTCCCCGTGCAATTCAGCATCGCGGAGTACGAAAAGGTTTGGCAGACCGATGATTCAGCGATGACAGAGATCACCGCAATGTTCTCCGGCGCGCCGAGCTTCACCGTCAACAGACAACCCGAGGCGGGACACAACATCAGCCTTGGCCATTCCGCCGCCGACTACCACGCGAAGGTTTTTTCGTTCGTCGATGAGTGCATCGCGGCCTCGACCGCAGAAGAGGCCGCCGGTTGAAGGTCGGATTCATCGGACTGGGCAGCCAAGGCGCCCCCATGGCGAGGCGGATCATCGAGGGCGGCCACCCGACGACGCTGTGGGCGCGCAGACCCGAGACCCTGGTGCCGTTCGCCGGCACCGCGGCGAAGGTCGCGGGATCACCTGCCGAACTCGCCGCCGATAGCGACCTGGTGTGCCTATGCGTCGTTGGTGGCGATGACATCGACGAACTCACCGGTGGCGAGCACGGGGTACTGGCCGGGCTCCAGCCGGGCGGCGTAATCGCGGTGCACAGCACCGTGCATCCCAACACCTGCCGGGAGCTCGCGAAGAAGGCCGGCGCCCAGGGTGTTTCGGTCATCGACGCGCCGGTGAGCGGCGGTGGACCCGCGGCATCGGAGGGCCGCCTGCTGGTCATGGCTGGTGGTGACGCCGACGTTGTGGACCGCTGCCGTCCGGTGTTCGAAACCTATGCCGATCCGGTGGTCCACCTCGGCGAACTTGGCTCAGGCCAAACCACCAAGCTGCTCAACAACCTGCTGTTCACCGCCAACCTGGGAACGGCGGCCACCGCCCTTTCGCTGGCTGAGTCCCTCGGCGTCTCCCCGGATCGTCTTACCGAAGTCGTCTCGCGCAGCAGTGGGAATAGCTTCGCGCTCAACGCCCTTGGCGGGATCGGCGGCCTGGAAAATCTTGCCGGCGTGGCCGGAGCACTGCTGCAGAAGGATGTCCGGCTGGTCGTCGACCTGGCCGACACGGCCGGGACTCAAGCTGGGGCGGTACTCGACGCGGCCGACGCCACGCTGAAGCTGATGGGGCATCCCCGATGAGAGTCGGATTCATCGGAGCGGGGCG
>PLSK01000177.1:6694-15175 GCA_003165155.1 Mycobacterium sp.
CTGAGGAGGATCCAGTGACAAAGCCGAAGGTCGTCTTCGACCCGTTCTCCGCGGAGTACTTCGAGAACCCGTTCGACATATATCGACGGATGCGCGAGGACGCGCCGCTCTATTACGACGAGAAGGAAGACTTCTACGCGCTGACGCGCCACGAGGACGTGGCTGCCGCGTTCAAGGACTTCGAAGGTTTCTCGTCGGCCCGTGGTTGCGACCTGGCGATGGTACGGACCGGCGACGTTCCCCAGAGATCGATTATCTTCATGGACCCACCCGACCACCGGCACATGCGCAGCCTGCTCAACAAGGCTTTCACCCCACGAGCCATCCAGTCTCAGAAAGAGACTGTCATTGAACTGATCGACAAGTACCTGAGCGAGGCCGATCCCGATAATTTCGACGTCGTCCAGGACTTCTCCGGACCGTTCCCGGTAGAAGTGATCACCCGGATGGCCGGGGTGCCCGAGGAATACCGCCAGCAGGTGCGGCATTGGATCGACACCAGCCTGCACCACGAACCCGGGCAGATAGAGATCAGCGAAACCGCGATGCAGGCCAACATCGACACCGCGATGTACTACTTCACCCTGATACAGCAGCGGCGCGAAGACCCGCAGGACGACATGATCAGCAGGCTCATCGCGGCCGAGATCCCGACCGAGGAAGGTCCCACCCGTCAGCTGGACGATATTGAAATCACGGGATTTGCGACACTTTTGGGCGGCGCCGGAGCCGAGACCGTCACCAAGCTCCTCGGCACCGCAGCCGTCACCTTCGCCCGCAACCCCGAACAATGGCAGAAGCTGCTCGACGATCGCAGCAAGATTCCGGCGGCGGTCGAAGAGCTGTTGCGCTACGAGGGGCCGGTCCAGTACAACGTCCGCTACACCCTCAAAGAAGTTCAGGTCAGCGGCGGCGTGATTCCCGCGGGCAAGCCGGTGTTCCTTTGCGGCGCCGCGGCGAACCGCGATTCGGAGGCATTCACCGACGCGGACGTATTCGACATCGACCGCGATCGCTCCGAGGCGCAGAACCTCGGGCTCGGATACGGGATTCACAGCTGCCTGGGCGCGGCGCTGGCCCGGATGGAAAGTGCTATCGCGCTGGACAAGCTGCTCGACTTCATGCCCAGCTACGAGGTGAACTGGGACGGCTTGCAACGCGTCAACATGCAAAACGTGGCCGGCTACCACCACGTACCCGTCAAGGTGCTTCGGTGAGAGTGCTGCGATGAAGATCGACGTCGATTGGGGTCTGTGCGAAAGCAACGGGGTGTGCATGGGCATCATCCCGGAGGTCTTTCAGCTCGGCGATGACGATATGCTGACCGTCTTGCAGACGGAAGTGACGCCGGAGAACGAAGCAGAGTTGCGCGAGGCTGTGCGTCAATGCCCCAGGCAGGCCATCTCGTTCACCGAGTAGCGGCCTCTAAAGGCGGGAAAATATCTAGAGGCCGGCGATGATGACGGCGTTGCAGTCGGCGGCCGCTTGGCGCAGTTTCGCTGCCTTTTGGTAGCCCTCGGACTCGTACCAGGCGCGGGCGGCTTCCACCGATTCGAATTCGAGCAGGATGGTCTGGTCGCCGTGCCACGTCCCTTCGATGACTTTGGCCGCGGTGTCCACCGCGAGGACGGTGGCGCCACCCATTGCTGTCCGGGCAGCCTGACCGTAGGCCTTCATGCCTTCCGGATCCTTGATCGCCTCGGTGAGGATCACGTACCCTTTTGGCCCATTAGCACCCATCGTCTTGAATCTCCCTATCTGCGCACGTGGCGGGCTATGTCTCGCAAATGGCTTGCTCGGGGCAACATTCGATGGCCTCTCGGGTGGCCGCCACCAGTTCCGTTGGGACATCAGATGTTATGGCCACCGCGTATCCGTCGTCGGTCAGGCTGAAAACATCCGCGCAAAGCGTGAGGCACATGCCGTGCCCACGACAGCGCTGATCGTCTACCCAAACCTTCATGCCGGAGTGAACTCCAGGTGCAGCTCGGTCAGGCCGCGCAGGATGTAGGTCGGAACAAATTGGTAGCGGCGGTCATTCGCCGGNNAGCGGCGCGCCCGGGCAGCTGTGGATCCCCCGGCCAAACGAGAGATGCTGACGCGCATTCTTGCGAGCCGGATCGAATGTAGCCGGGTCGTCGAACCGGCGCGGATCGCGGTTGGCGGCCGCCTGCAGAATCATCACCGTGGTGCCCGCGGGCAGGTCGACGCCGCCGATATTGACGGGCACCCGGTTCAGGCGGAAGTCCCCCTTGACCGGGCTCTCGATGCGGAGTGATTCTTCGATGAAGTTCGGGATCAGGCTGCGGTCCTTCCGTAACTGCGCCTGGATGTCCGGACGCTCACCCAGCGTCTGCAGCGCCGCGCCGAGAAGCCGCACGGTGGTTTCCTGGCCCGCCGAGAAGACATTGCTGGCCACCTTGGCCACGTCTTCGACCGCGGGAGTTGAGCCGTCGGGGTAGGTGGCGGTCGCGAGGCCCGTCAGCACGTCGTCGCGGGGTTCGCGCCGACGGTCCTGGACGTAGTCGGAGAAAAGACCGTAGAGGAATTCCAGCGGACTGTGGGCCAGCGATCCCTTACCGGTGCCGCCGACGCCGCCACCCGAGTGGTCGCGAATGCCTTTGACGAACTTGTCGCGATCCTCGATGGGCACGCCCAGCAGGTCAGCGATAACCAGCAGCGTGAATGGACTCGCGAAGCCCTTGACGAACTCGCCATGCCCTGGCGCCAGGAACCCGTCAAGCGCCTGGTCGGCGAGCACCCACATGGCGTCCTCGTTCTCCTTGAGGCGCTTCGGGGTGATCAGTCGCATGAGCAGGGAGCGGTGGTTGGTGTGGGTCGGCGGGTCGAGTGTGGGCAGCTGGTCGCTGAAGGGCAGCTCGTCGCGATGTTTTTCAATCAGCTCGGTGATGTCACTATCTCCCAGACCCTCTAGGGGCACCGGGAAGCCGGGAAACGGGCCGGTCACCGAGGTGCACGAGGACCACGTCTCCGCGTCGTTCAAGACGGCGCAGGCTTCCTCCCAGCCGGTCACCATGGTGACGTTGTGGTGCTTTTCCGGGGTCACCGGGCATTTCTGCCGCAGCGCCTCGTAGTAGGGGTAAGGGTCCCCGATGAGCTCGCTGCCCCGGAAGAAGTCCAACTCAGTGAAGTCGTTCACCATCTCGCACCGTTCCAATCTCGACACATGAGAATGCGCCTCTCAGAGATGAGTATTACATTTCCACACGGCCTGTTGACCGTCAACGATTGGCGCCACCGCCGGATGTGAAACCTCCGGCTAGCCGGCAGGAACCAGGTCGGCGGCGACCGAGGGACACGCCAGGAAACCGCTTCGAAATAGTTCCGTGTGGCCGATGCCGCTGTCCGACACCCTGGTCTTCAAAGCTGCCGCCAGTGCCCGAGTCTTGAATATCTGGGCGGCCGTGCTCAGCTGATGCTGGACCAGGCCAACGCTGTCATCAAGCTCGGACGGCCAGCTCTCTCCCCACAAGGTGACCTCGGTAACGCCATGATCCAGGGCCTGCAACACGCCTTGCCGAACCCGCGAATCGCATCCGAACAGATCCGCCGCGGCCGCCAGGGCCTGGGGTCGGGGGCGGGTTTCGGCCCCCGACCCGATCGATCCCAAGACCTCTTCGAGGTCGAGTGTCTGGGCGCCGAGGATTTGCAGTGGCCGGACGTCGGGATGGTCGGCCACCAGGACGGTGACATCCCATCCGGCCATAGCCCGGTCAAAGAGCCAGCCGCCGGCGAACCGCACGACGTCGACGACGTTGGACGCGACCACGTCGAGCCGGTATCTCATGTCTTCTTGCACGTCTATTGGCCCGCCTTTCGAGGCGCGAAGTCGCGCGCCAGCGTCTCCGTGTACTGCTTGAAGACCTCGGCCAGTGGTGTCGATGGGTCGAGCAACCATATGGTTTCCATTCCGTGGGTGAAGGCGAGAATTTCCGCTGCCTTTACGGGGGGGTCTATGTCGGCGCGATATGAGCCGTTCGCCTGCCCGCGCCGGATGGCGTCGGCGACGATGTCGAGCGCATCTCGGTGCCTGGCCAGCATGCGGTCGTGCAACGGGGCGTCGGGCAGGATGTTCTCGACCAGCAGCACGGTGAACGTGCCCACCAGTTCGGGAGCCCGGGCGAAGCGATCGGCGACCTGAGCGATCTGGGCGAGGAGATCGCCGGTCCGGTCGGAGTGGGACTCGTCATCGAGGTCACGCGCGTCCAGCACCGCGTGCAGCAGCTGCTCTTTGGACTCGAAGTGATGCAACAGCCCCGCGGGGGTGACCCCCGCTTCGCCGGCAATCTGGGCGAGTGTCGTACTGCGCCAGCCGTTGCGCGTGAGGAGTCGCTGCGCGACCGCGAGGATCAGCTGCTTGCGATCCTCGCCTTTGGCGAGCAGCGTGTCGTATCGCCGTGCTTCGGGCACCGAACTCCTTGTTGAGCGGCCGGGCTAAACCAACCTAGTGAACATACAGTAGGTTGGTTTACCGGCTGTGACAAGGGTCACGCACACCCACCCATTACTCCATCGAAACTGCGCTCAGGGCTACTTGTGGCAACAAGACACGCGCAGTTTCGGCGCCAAAAGTGCAGACTCGAAGGTTCGCCTTAGTTGACGAGCTCGACCAGGGTGGCATTGGCCGTGCCGCCGCCTTCGCACATGGTCTGCAGTCCGTAACGAATCCCGTTGTCGCGCATGTGGTGAACCATCCGCGTCATCAACACAGCACCGGAAGCGCCCAACGGGTGCCCGAGTGCGATGGCACCGCCCAGCGGATTCATCCGACGCAAGTCCGCTCCCGTTTCCGCAAGCCACGCCAAGGGAACCGGCGCAAAGGCCTCGTTGACCTCGAAGACGCCCACTTCGTCCAGCGCGACACCGGCCTTGCTCAGCACCTTGTCCGTCGCCGGAATCGGGCCGGTGAGCATGAGCACCGGATCCGCCCCGGTCACGGCACCCGCCCGGTATCGCACTATCGGCGTCAAACCCAGCTCGATGGCCATCTCCGCCGTGGTCACCAGAAGGGCCGCCGCACCGTCGGAAATCTGCGAGGAATTGCCGGCGTGAATTACCCCGTCGTCGGCAAAAGCGGGCTTGAGCGCGGCCAGCTTCTCGACACTGGTACCGCGCCGCACCCCCTCGTCAGCGGCTACGACGGTGCCGTCGGATCCCTCGGTCCCATCGACAAAGACGGGAACGATCTGCTCAATGAAGGCGCCGCTGTCCTGGGCCGCAGCGGCCCGCTCGTGAGACTCCGCGGAGTATTCGTCGAGCCGGCCGCGGGAAAAGCCCCACTTCTTGGCGATCATCTCGGCCGACAGACCCTGATTGAAGGAGAAGTCGTCATACCGGGCCAGGACTTTCGGACCGTAGGGCATCCCGCCGGCCCTGGCCGACCCGAGCGGAACGCGACTCATCACCTCGACACCGCCGGCCACGACGACATCTTGCTGGCCCGACATCACCGCGTGCACGGCGAAGTCGAGGGCCTGCTGGCTGGAACCGCACGCCCGGTTGACCGTGGTCCCGGGGATGCTCTCGGGCCAGCCGGCGGCCAGGACGGCGTAGCGCCCGATATTGCTGGACTGGTCGCCGACCTGGGACACACAGCCCCAGATCACGTCGTCGATGATCGCCGGGTCGACACCGGTGCGTTCCAGCAGTTCGTTAAGAACGACTGCGGACAAGTCGGCTGGATGCGTGCCGGACAACCCGCCGTTGCGCTTCCCGACCGCGGTCCGTACTGCCTCGACGATGACTGTCTCACGCATGCATCTACTCCGATTCGTCTTTAGATCGCGATTCCTCGTTAGGCTGCGATTCCTCGTTAGATCGGGATAAAGCCCAACGGCCGGTGAACGACGGCTCTCGTCGCTCGGCGAAAGCGGTATAGGCGGCCGCCGCATCGGCCGTCCCGAAATTGCCGACTTGCGCGCGAGCCTCGTTGGCCAACGCGTCGCGCAGGGTGCAGTCCGCCCCCTCGTTCAGCAGTGCCTTGGTCTGGGCGAGCGCGAACGGTGGCCCGGCCGCCAGCCGGCCGGCAAGGTCCTCGACGAAGGTGTCGATCTGCGCGGCGGGCACCACCCAGGTCACCAGGTTAAGGGCATGGGCTTCGGCGGCGTCGATGGTTTCGGCCAGCAACGCCAGCCGCTTCGCCTGTTGCAGGCCAACGAGTTTGGGCAACAGCCAGGAGCCACCGAGGTCAATTGACAGACCCCGCTTAGAAAATATCTGGGAGAACGTCGATTCCGGCGTCGCGACCACCAAATCGCAACCCAGCGCCAGGTTCCATCCGGCGCCGACGGCGACCCCGGTCACTTTGGCGACCGTCGGAATCGCTAGCTCGTGCAAAGCCAACGCCACATCGGTCAGACGCTGCAGCTTGTATCTTGGATGAACGTCGTCGGGGACCGAGATGTCGGCGCCCGAGCAGAAACTCCCGCCGGAGCCAGTGAGCACGAGCGCGCGCACACTCTGGTCACGACCGGCCGCGTTGAGCGCGTCCCGCAGCGCGATCCACAGCTCCGGGTTGATTGCGTTCTTGCGGCGCGGACGGTTGAGCGTCAGTGTCCGCACCCCGTCGCGGTCGTCGGACAGCAACACGGGGTTGTCGTTCCCAGAAGTCGACGTCATCAGCGGCCGTGTGGCGTCACAATCAATAGCTCCTCGGCAATTTGAGGACATTGGCTCCCAGGAAATTCAGGATCATCTCCTGGCTGACCGGTGCGATCTTCATCAGCCGGGCCTCCCGGAAGTAGCGCGTGATGTGATACTCCTCCGCGTAACCCATTCCGCCGTGCGTTTGCAGCGCCCGGTCCGCTGCGGTAAAGCCGGCGTCGGCGCACAGATATTTGGCGGTATTCGCCTCGCGCCCGCAGGATTTACCGTTGTCGTACAGCCACGTCGCCTTGCGCAGCATCAGCTCGGCGGCGTCGAGCCGGGCCAACGAATCCGCAAGCGGAAATTGGATGCCCTGGTTCATCCCGATCGGCCGGTCGAAGACCACGCGGTCGTTGGCGTACTTCACCGCCTTGTCGAGCGACACCCTGCCAATGCCGAGCGCCTCGGCGGCGATCAGCATCCGCTCCGGGTTCAGGCCGTCCAGGATGTACTGAAATCCCTTGCCTTCCTCACCGACTCGGTCCTCAACCGGCACCTCGAGATTGTCGATGAATAACTCGTTGGAGCTCACGGCGTTTCGGCCCATCTTGCGGATCGGGCGGATATCGACCCGGCTGCGATCGAGATCGGTGAGAAAAAGCGTCATCCCGTCGGTCTTCTTGGTGACTTCGTCGTAGCTTTTGGTGCGGGTCAGCAACAGGATCTTGTCGGACTCCATCGCCTTAGATATCCACACCTTGCGGCCGTTGACGATGTATCGATCCCCGTCGCGTTTGGCGAAGGTGGTGATGCGCGACGTGTCAAGCCCGGCACCGGGTTCGGTCACTCCGAAGCACACATGCACCTCCCCGGTCGCGACCGGGGGCAACGTGCGGGCCTTGAGTTCCTCGGAGCCGTGCACCACGACCGGCTGCATACCGAAGATCGACAGGTGGATCGCGCTGGCCCCGTTCATGGCGGCGCCGGACTTGGCGACCTCCTCGAGTAAAATCGTGGCTTCAGTGATGCCAAGGCCATGACCGCCGTACTCGGTCGGGATCGTCATACCCAGCCAGCCGCCGTCGGCGATGGCCCGGTAGAACTCAGTCGGAAACTCGTGCGCCTGATCCTTTTCCATCCAGTACTGATCGTCGAATTTGCGCGCCAACTCGGCGACCGACTTGCGGATCAGCTCCTGGTCTTCGGTCAGCTCGAAATTCATTCCACCGCCGGGCACTGCTGGATCTCCTTAGCTCAGTTCATGCACCGGCGCACTGGCGTTCCGGTGGCTTGTCAGTCCTTGTTGCCGGTGAGCGCTTTCGCGTTGGCCGTGAAGTCCGCGATCGACGAACCCGACCTGGTGTCACTGTGATGGCTGAGCGCCTGGATGGACACGTCGTGACCTTCGGCGGCTTTGCGCAGCGCGCCCACCGTGGCCTGGTCCTTCGGAATGTGCGTGAACGGGTCGAACGAGTACCAGCGCATCGAGTTCTCGTACGTGATCTTGTTGATCTCGTCGTCCGGCACGTTGTTCAGACTGAGGACATCCCAGAGCTCCTCGGGTGCGCCCGGCCACATCGAGTCGCTGTGCGGATAGTCGGCCTCCCAGGCGATGTTGTCGATGCCGATCATGTTGCGCAGCTTGACGCCTACCTTGTCGCTGATGAAGCACGTCAGGAAGTGCTCGCGGAAAACCTCGCTGGGCACCTTGCCGCCGAAGTCTTGGTGCGTCCACGTCGAATGCATCTCGTACGTGCGGTCCGCTCGCTCCAGGAAGTAGGGGATCCAGCCGGTGCCGCCCTCGGAGAGCGCAATCTTCAGATCCGGGTATTCCTTGATCGGCCTCGACCACAGCAGATCCGCGGCGGCCTGCAC